>DASUFG010000335.1:0-6081 GCA_036274715.1 Agriterribacter sp. | reverse complement strand
AGCATGTTAAACAATATATGATTGACCTTGGTGTTAATGAAAAACAGATCATTATTTCCGCAAATGGCTTTTCATACCCTGTCGCAGACAATGCTACAGACGAAGGAAGAATAAGCAACAGGCGGGTTGAGCTTTTACTTCTTCAATCATGAAGGCATTCATATTCCATGTAAAAAGCCAATAATCGTGCATGGTGATGGCCAAAGATTTTTATCAGTAGCTGCAGTATTTTGTCCTCAAAAAAATAAATATCATATTACGAACCCAACAGCTCGTTTAATTGCCCGTTGCCAGGCTATCGTCTTCGCAACACATCATGTCTTTTTCAGAAATAAACTATCACCATCACCTGATAGTGATAGGTAATGATAACCAGGTTCCCGGTATGGTGTCCGTTTCCGGGGTATTATACCTTTCGAATTAACCGGAACTATTCAACCAGGCTTTTTACAGCGCGATGTTTGTAAAAGCGGGTTTCCCGAATAAAAAAAGCATGTGTTGAATCACATGCTTAAGTTCATTGCCCCGGTTTCCAAACGAATCAATTAAAATTCGATGCCTATATTACAAGCATCGAATCGCCGTAACTGAAAAAACGATATTTATCTTTTATAGCTTTTTTATAGGCTTCAATAGCCAGGTCGTACCCCGCGAAAGCACAAGTCATTATTAGAAGACTTGTTTTGGGTAGATGGAAGTTCGTTATCAGCGAATCGGCGATAGAAAAATTATAGGGCGGGTGAATAAAAGTATTAGTCCAACCTTCGGATGGCTTCAACAACTTTTCCGCAGTGAAAGACGATTCAAGTGCCCTCATTGTAGTAGTTCCTACAGAACAGATTCTTTTACCCTCGATCCTGGCTTTATTGACAATACTGCATGCTTTTTCCTCAATCCTGTAGTATTCCGCATCCATCTTATGTTTACTCAGGTCTTCCACCTCTATCGGGCGAAAAGTACCAAGCCCTGTGTGCAATGTGATCTCAGCAAAGCGGATACCCTGGATTTCCAAACGCTTGATCAATTCAATACTAAAATGCAGTCCCGCTGTGGGCGCCGCAACAGCCCCTTCGTGTTTGGCATATACGGTCTGGTACCTTTCCCTGTCTTCCTCATCTGGCTTACGTTTAATGTATTTAGGCAGCGGTGTTTCTCCTAAGGTATTCAGTACTTGTTTAAACTCCTCGTTGCTGCCATCAAAAAGAAAACGGATCGTTCGTCCCCTTGAAGTAGTATTATCAATCACTTCAGCAACCAGGTCTTCCGCTTCACCAAAATACAGTTTGTTACCTACCCTTATTTTTCGCGCAGGATCCACAATCACATCCCATAATTTATTCTGATGGTTCAACTCGCGAAGCAAAAAAACTTCAATTTTAGCCCCTGTTTTTTCTTTGCGGCCATACATCCTGGCGGGAAATACTTTAGTGTTATTCACTACAAATACATCCTTGTCATCAAAATAATCCAGCACATCACGAAAATGTTTGTTTTCGATTTGGCCGGTAGCCCGGTGCACTACCATCATTCGTGCATCTTCTCTTTTCTTTGTTGGATGTTGTGCGATAAGGTTAAGTGGCAGGTCAAAACGGAACTGTGATAATTTCATCTGAATGTTTATTATTTTTTGCAGTCACATGAAACTTCCCTTATCAATGCGGTGAGGTACTTTTGTATAGCCTGAACCTGATCTTACGGTACCAGGTTTCATGTAAATAGCTGTATTTTACAGCGGGCAAAGGTAAGGAAATAATATATTCATTCTTGAAATCTTTACAGTTCACATAAAAATAATATCTACTGTACGTGATTAACAGCTAACCTGCCTTTTACTATTGCAATATCCCTTTAGGAATTGCCGCAACCAATTTTTTGGAATAATCAGTTTGCGGCGTATTATATATCGCTTCGGCAGATCCGGTTTCTACTATTTTTCCATTATACATGACCAATATGCGATCGCTGATATAGCGAACAACAGAAAGATCATGAGAAATGAAAAGAGCAGTGAAATGAAACTCTTTTTTTAGATCATTGAGCAGGTTGAGCACCTGCGCCTGTACACTTACATCAAGGGCAGACACCGATTCATCACAAATAATAAAAGAGGGGTTAAGCGCCAATGCCCTCGCTATTCCGATACGCTGTCGTTGCCCGCCGCTAAACTCGTGAGGAAAACGGTCATAATGGTCAGCATTCAAATTTACCTTTTCCAAAATGTTGATTATTATATCTTTACGACTCCTGTAGCTCTCCCCCAATCCATGAATTCGAAGCCCTTCCTGTAAAGCGCTACCCACGGAAAGGCGTGGGTTAAGGGACGAATATGGATCCTGGAATATGATCTGCATATCTTTCCGCATACTGCGCATCCGATTTGAAGATAAACTCAGTAAATCATTATCCCGAAAACGTAGCCGCCCTGCTGTGGGCTCAATCAAACGCAGCAAACTTCTGCTCAGGGTTGTTTTACCACAGCCTGATTCCCCTACCAACCCCACCGTTTCACCTTCATAAATATCAAAACTTACATCATCTACAGCTTTTACATACCTGCTTTGTTTGCTCCATATTTTTCGTTTTCCCGGAAACCATACCCTTAAGTTTTCTACTTGTAAGAGTGGTTGTTTTTTGTTTATGTCAATTTTATCATTCAATGCTCTCTTTGAATTTTGATCGTTGCTGAAGGTGTTTGCCATTACGCCCTCTTTTTCTTTGCCAACAATACTCCCGTCGTCGTTTACCTCCATAAAATCACTTACTACCGGCAATCTTTCGCCTTTGGGGTGCAGTGCCGGGCGGCAACTCAATAAAGCTTTGGTGTAAGGATGCTGTGCGTTCGAAAATATTTCCCGTATGGTATTCTGTTCAACAATCCTGCCCTTAAACATCACAATAACACGGTCGGCTATGTCTGCCACCAGGCCAAGGTCGTGACTGATAAAAATCACCCCCATGTCTTTCTCAACCTGGAGTTCTTTGATGAGATGAAGAATATTTTGCTGCACGGTTACATCCAGTGCTGTTGTTGGTTCATCTGCTATCAGCAGAGACGGTTCACAACTCATTGCCATAGCAATCATTACCCTCTGTTTTTGCCCGCCACTTATTTCATGTGGAAAGCGGTTAAACATGTCGGGGGGATTAGGTAGTCGAGCCTTTTCAAATAATGCAATCGTTTTTTGTTTGGCCGCTATGGAATTGATGTTTTGATGCAACAATATGGCTTCCATTACCTGGTCGCCGCAGGTGTATAAGGGGTTGAGAGAAGTCATGGGCTCCTGGAAAATCATTGCAATTTTACTGCCCCTTAGTGACTGCATTTCCTGTTCGTGTAGTTGTAAAAGATCCACCCCCTCCTTTCCATCCTCAGAAAAACGTATGGAACCACTCGTATATTCAGCGGGCGGGGTGGGCAATAATTGCAGCACAGCAAGTGAGGTTACTGATTTTCCTGATCCTGACTCTCCCACAATTGCCACCGTTTCACCCCTATCCACCGTAAAAGAAATCTCGTGTAGTGCCGGTGAAAGCTTTCCTTCCTGGCGAAAGCCGACACAAAGGTTTTGTATGGATATCAGTGGCAGCATATACTGGCTAAAATCTCAAATGTCTTACTGTTAATCCGTCGTTGATTAATTGTTTGAGAGAATCGATACCGATCTTAAGATGCGTGGAAACAAATTCGTCCGTAATTTTAATATCGCTGGCTTCTGTTTTAACGCCTTCCGGTATCATGGGTTGGTCGCTTACGAGCAAAAGTGCCCCTGTAGGTATTTTATTATAAAATCCAACAGAAAAAATAGTGGCGGTTTCCATATCAATGGCATAAGCCCGTATTTTTTTAAGGTATTCCTTAAACGACTCATCATGTTCCCACACACGCCTGTTAGTGGTGTAAACGGTACCTGTCCAGTAATCCACTCCGTATTCCCTTATAGTCGTTGAGATCGCCTTCTGCAACGCGAAAGCGGGCAATGCAGGAACTTCCGCCGGAAGATAGTCATTAGATGTTCCTTCGCCGCGGATGGCCGCGATCGGCAAAATAAGATCACCGAGTTTATT
This sequence comes from Agriterribacter sp., assembly GCA_036274715.1. GTDB lineage: Bacteria > Bacteroidota > Bacteroidia > Chitinophagales > Chitinophagaceae > Agriterribacter. Next base: position 2,016 of record DASUFG010000335.1, on the reverse strand, counting down.
TCTTTTTTTTAGTCCGCCACATTTGCCTAAAAATAAAACTGATTTGGGTTCAATGGCAGTAAGTAAATCCATGATAGTCGCAGCCCCAGGGCTGCCCATTCCGAAATTAATAATGGTTATCCCCCCGGCAGTTGCGCATTGCATCGCCTTGTCTTTTCCAAGAACTTCCACCTTGTTCCATTGGGCGAAATAATTAACATACCGGCTGAAGTTCGTTAACAGTATATATTTACCAAAATTTTTGAGTTTTTCCCCAGTGTACCGTGGCAGCCAATTTGCAACAATTTGCTCTTTTGTTTGCATAACTCTTTATTGGCTAAATTAGCAAAATTCGCTATTAAGTATGATTAAAATAGACTACCCGCAGCACCCGTATAAAATTAAAACCGAAAAGGGTAAGGAATATATATTTGATGAGATACGCAAACAATGGGTAAGCCTTACTCCTGAAGAGTGGGTAAGGCAAAATTTTCTGCAATACCTGGTACAGGTAAAAAAATTCCCGGCATCATTAATTGCAATAGAAAAGGAAATTCGCCTGGGTGAATTGACCAAGCGCTGTGATATTGTAATTTATAATAAAAATGCTGAGCCGTTGTTAATAACGGAATGTAAGGCTATGGAGGTCAAAATCGACTCAGGTGCGGCTGAACAAATCATCCGTTACAATATGTCGTTACCCGTACAATATCTGGTTATTACAAATGGCCGATATTGTTTTGCATTTGAAAGAACGGGAACCGATTTTTTTGATCTGCCGGAAATTCCCCCATGGGAGGAATAGATCGCTAATAACTGTATTACTCCTGCTCAGTTTTAGCACTTTCGTAATCCTTGATCTTATTGTATAAAGTTTTGCGATCAATTTTAAGGATTTCGGCAGCCTTTGTTTTATTATAATTTACCTGCTTTAATACTTTTAGTATGGTGTCGTACTCTGCCTGGGAAGCCGCTCCTTTTAAATCCGGGGCCTTTGACGAAAATGCATTTAAGTTCGTCTCTTTAGAAGATTCGTTAAATGATGCAGGTTGCAGAATTTCACTGGGTAAAACGGAGATAGTAATAAGCTTTGTACTGGTTAACAATGCTGCCCGGCGAATTACGTTTCTGAACTCCCGCAAGTTACCAGGCCATGGATACTGAACAAAAAGCTGCAACACTTCATCCTCAAATCCTTCGATATCTTTATTAAGTTCATCACAGGCCTTCTGCAAAAAAAAGTCTGCAAATAAAAGAATATCTTCTTTTCGATCCCTGAGTGCAGGTATATAAATGGAAAACTCGTTAAACCTATGAAAGAGGTCTTCCCTGAATTTTCCCTTTTTATAGCCTTCCTGCAGGTTTTCATTGGAGGCGACGATTATCCTTATATCAAGGTTCATTTCTTTGTTACCCCCTACCCTTTTAAATTTACGCTCCTGTATTACTCTTAACAATGCAGCTTGTACATCAAGGGGCAGATTACCCACCTCATCTAAGAAAATGGTACCACCATTGGCCATTTCAAAATGCCCTTCTTTATCACTTATCGCGCCTGTAAAAGATCCTTTCACATGCCCGAATAACTCACTCCCGGCCAGTTCTTTGGACAGGGTGCCACAGTCTAATGCAATAAAAGGTTTGTTCGCCCGGTCGCTGTATTGATGAATGGTTTTTCCAACGACTTCCTTCCCGGTTCCACTTTCACCATATAAAATCACGCTGTATGGTGTAGGCGATACCAGTTTTATCTGCTTATATAATTCTTTTGTCGCTGGATCTTTCCCAACGAGATATTCGTCACCCGGGAGCGGTGGTCTGCCTTTTTGTGTATTAGTTTTGTTAATAGAAGCATCGGTCATCTTTGTGTTTTGATCATTCCGGTGCTCCTGGGATTTTTTTATGACGCTAAGCACCTCATCCGGTATAAGCGGCTTAGCGATGTAGTCGAATGCGCCCTGTTTGATGATGTCAACCGCTGTTTTAATATCGGAATAACCGGTAATAATAATAACAGTTGCAGATGGTTTAATAGCC
>DASUFG010000334.1:0-6077 GCA_036274715.1 Agriterribacter sp. | reverse complement strand
CATCTTGTCGGCTGTAATTGCCTGGTAATGAGGCAGCGTTGATTTGTCTTTCTTTGGCAGGTTCACCCAAAGCTGCACCATTTCAAAAGGCCCACCGGTTTTAGAGAACTGCTCCTCGTGGTACTCTTTATGTAAAATACCTGCTCCGGCCGTCATCCATTGTACATCGCCTGGCTTAATTACACCGCTATTGCCGGTACTATCGTGATGGGCAACGCTGCCTTTATACGCAATGGTTACCGTTTCAAAACCTTTGTGCGGATGCACGCCAACGCCTTTTACTGTTTCAGAAGGCCCAAAATCATGTTCGGCGTTAAAATCCAGCATTAAAAAGGGGCTGATTCTGCGCTGCTCAATGTTAGCGCCGGGGATATAGTTATACACCCTAAACCCATCGCCAACCATACCCGGACGCGCGGGCTGCGGTGTAATACTTTCAATTGCTTTTTTCATATCATTTACTTTTTTGAATTATTGTTTACTGTGGCTGAATATTAAGCCCTGCATTTTGCAAGGGATTGTCGGTAAAAGAAACTGTGCCCTTGTTTGCCGCAGTACGTTGCCCTATTGCTTCGGTAATTTCACTATACAACAGTCCGCTCCCGCCACCGTAGTGCTGGAGAATAATAATATCGGGATACTGGTGCGTAAATAACCTGCGCAACTTTTTATCTTCCTCTTCGGTAAGTCCGTTCGTAAGCAGCACCACATCAAAATGAGTTTGGTGAAACTTTTCTATTGCGGCTTCATCTGTGCTTACACCATATCCACTCCATAACGGGTTGTTATTTACTAACCGGGTTACCGTTTCCAATATTTCTTCATTTCTTCCTATGATCAAAATTTCTGTTTTCATGATCTTCCGTATTTAAGGTAAAAAATCAATGCAGCATCGGCAGGTCCATCAACAAGATGGATGTATCGGTGTTTGCGCTAAGAGCAATTTTCTCTGCATCTTTTATTCCCATGCCATCACGGGTTTGCAATTCCTCACCATCAACGGTTACCTCTCCCTTCAACACAAATAAGTACACTCCATTACCCGGCCTTTTAATGTCGTAAGTGGTTTGTTCACCTTTTTCAAAATCGCCTAAACTGAACCACGCGTCCTGCTGAATGGTAACACCTGTATTGCCATTGGTATTGGGTGATACCACCTGCTGCCATTTGTTCTTACGGTCCTGGGGCTGTAAACTCACCTGGCTGTACGCAGGTTTAATATTCTTTTGATTGGGGAATACCCAGATCTGCAAAAACTTCACGGGTTTGTCGCTGTTGGCATTGTACTCGCTATGCGCTACACCTGTGCCAGCGCTCATCGCCTGGATATCGCCCTGGCGGATAACGGTTTTGTTACCGATACTGTCACTATGTTCAAGATCGCCTTCAAGCGGAATGGAAATAATCTCCATATTATCGTGGGGATGCTTGCCAAAGCCTCTGCCTGGTGCTACCGTATCGTCATTCAGCACCCGTAAGGCACCAAAATGCATACGTTCGGGGTTATAATAATTGGCGAAGCTAAAAGTATGATAGCTGTTAAGCCAGCCGTGATCGGCATGCCCTCTTGTATTTGCTTTGTGAATTACTGTATTTGCCATATTGTTTATTTTAATAGGGCAAAAGTAGGTTGCGGGCGACGGGTAAAAAATAATGCAGGTTAACAAAAAAGCTTAACCCAGGTTAACGCCCTCTTTACTTTTTGGCGGTGGCCTGGTTCAGCATTTTACTTAAAAACTCTGGGGTAACACCAATGTAGGCCGCTATTTGCTTTTGGGGTAAGCGTTGTATTAATGAAGGATAGAGACGGCAAAAATTTTCATACCGCTCTTTAGCAGGCAAGCTCAGATTATTGATCAGCCTATGCTGGTAAGTAGCCAGAGCGTTCTCCGCCAATATACGGAAGAAACGCTCGAACTTTGGCACGGTGCTGTATAATTTCTCCAGGTCCGATTTAAACAGCAGGATCACTTCGCTATCTTCAATCGCATCAATGTACAATGTGCCGGGTTGTTGCTTTAAGAAGCTTTTCATATCGCCAATCCACCAACCGGGCGGTGCAAACTGAAGGACATGCTCAAACCCGTTTTTATCAATGGAATAACTTCTTAAACAACCGTCTACCACGAATGCCTGGAATTTGCTAATATCGCCCTCGTGGAACAGGTATTGCCTGCGCTTGATTTTTTTGTGCTGTAATAGCGAAATAAAATAAGTCTCCTCTTCCCCTGTAAGATTGATGTGCTTAGCAATATTTTGCAATAACAATTCGTGTTTCATGATAAAAAAGTAGTAACAAAAATAACTAAACAACACTGTTATGTAATGATCATATGTAAAAGCAGTCTGACGGAGATTCGCCGCTTTCTATTGTACCGGATTATTTTAAAATCTTCTGAATTCGGCTTACATTACCCAACAAACAATAACCTGATGCAAAAGATGATATGCTTCGCTTTAATAGTATGCCTGTTTCAATTGAATGTGTGTGGCCAAAACAAAGACGAGAAAGCTATTCGGAAAATACTGGAAGAGCAAACGTTCTATTGGAATAAAGGCGACCTGGACAATTTTGTAAAAGGATACTGGAACAACGATTCCCTGATGTTCATTGGCAGCAGCGGCGTGGTATATGGCTACCAAAACACCTTAGATCGTTACAAAAAAACATACAGCGATTCTTCCAAAATGGGGAAACTACAATTTGAAATCCTCCATGTAAAAAAACTTTCGCCGGTATACTATTACGTGATTGGGAAATGGTTTCTGAAAAGAAGCGCGGGAGATATTGGCGGGCATTACACCTTGTTGTTTCACAAAATAAATGGGGAGTGGAAAATTGTGGCTGATCATAGCAGCTGATACAATATCTCATCATGCATGATCAAATCCAAAAACGAATGGGTATGCTTATTTCAATGACCTCGTCATTCGCTTTTCCATACCCGGTAAAAAAAATAGATAAGCGCTGTTAAGCTTATGACGAACCATACATAGAATATAACGTTGAATACATTAAAGCTTCCCCTGATCATTGCCCATTCAAGGTATAGTCCAAAAAAGATGGTGATCATTGCCCATAGTGTAAGCATGGAAATCACCTGAACAATCTTCATCAACATCTTCTTTATTTCCGGTTCCATTCCGTTACTCATGCCAGCAATTTAAAAGCTTAGTTTAATAGCAGTTGCCTGAACGACAGCGAATCGCCATAAAACACATTGAAATCTACCTTATTATCAATACCATTTACCCTGCCGGTTTCGCTGTGTTGCCAAAATATCCAGTCTCTTTCAATGCGCGGCTTACTGGGCTGCAGGTAATGCGCCACCCACAATGGATATTCATCAAATTCCTCTCCCAGATATTGTTCGTAAAAATCCACGTTGGTGTAAATGATGGGCTTTACCTTGTAATATTTCTCAATAATACTGAGCCATTCCTTTACCCGTATCCGCAGGATGGCTGGCTTTACGCGATATAATTTTTCAACATCCAGCACGGGTGGCAGGTCGCCAGGTTCGAGGGTTACCTGCGCTATAAAATTATCTGCCTGTTTCCTGGCACTTTTGGTAGGTAGAAAAAAATGGTAGGCGCCCCTCGTCATTCCTTCCTCCCTTGCGTTATACCAGTTCCGCTTGAATTGCCTGTCCACACTCTCCAGCCCTTCCGTTGCTTTAATAAACACAAACCCCAATTGCATATCTTCAACATTCATCCTTCTCACCTCTTCCCAGTCTATTACGTCCTGGTGGTGAGAAACATCAATACCGTGAACAGTATAGTTAACCGGTATATCAATGCCGAAAGCGGTATAACGTACAAAATGAACGTGGTACTCCTTCCATTGCATATAGCCGTATATTCCTGCAGCCATCAACAGCATAACGCCTGTCATCAACAGCAAAGCCTTCCAGCCGGGTATTGTCTTTTTTTTACGCGCCATAGGGTTGTAAATGCGGGAGAAAAGAACCAAATAATCAAATAACAAGTTCCAAATAAAGCTCGAAGCCGAAAAATGGAAATCGAAGAAAAGACAAAAAAAACAAAATTCAAGAGCCAAATAAAGCCCGAATATCAAAACCCGGTATCCGAAACTAAAATCTACAAGCCATCAAAGGTGGTGTTCGATCATCTCCAATCCTAAATCTCAAATTTCAAATTTGGCTATACCAATACTCCTTTCGTTTCGTACATTGTTTCCCGCAATTGCTTCACTCTTTCGTCCTGGAGGTATTCATCAAATGTGGTGAGCCTGTCAATAATACCTTTCGGTGTTAATTCAATCACCCTGTTGGCAACCGACTCCATAAATGTGTGGTCATGCGAAGTAAGTAACACCACCCCCTTAAAATTCACCATACTTTCGTTGAACGACTGTATGCTTTCCAGGTCAAGGTGATTAGTGGGTTCATCCAATATGACCAGGTTGGGGTTTTGAATCATCATGCGACTCAGCATGCATCTTACTTTTTCACCTCCACTCAGTACGCTGGTCTTCTTCAATATCTCATCGCCGCTAAAAAGCATTTTTCCTAAAAATCCACGCAGGAAAGGTTCATCCACATCCGCAACGTTAGCTGGAACAAACTGCCTCAGCCAATCCATCAGGTTAATGTCCTTCTGCTCAAAATATTCAGAGTTGTCGTTAGGTAAATACCCTTTGGTAATGGTAGTACCCCATTCATATTTACCCTTATCTGCTTCTTGCTTACCATTGATAATCTCAAAAAAAGAAGTGAGTGCAAGATGGTCTTTAGAAAAGAACGCGATTTTATCTCCTTTGTTCACAGAAAAACTCACATCGCTGAATAAAACCCTGCCATCATCCGCTTTCTTAAATAGCTTTTCAACATTCAACACCTGGTTGCCCACTTCACGGTCCTGCTTGAAAATAATACCAGGGTAACGGCGGTTGGAAGGTTCAATATCTTCAATTACCAATTTTTCCAATGCTTTTTTACGCGAAGTAGCCTGCTTGCTTTTGGAAGCATTGGCACTAAAGCGTGCGATAAATTCCAGCAGGTCTTTCCGCTTATCTTCCATCTTCTTATTCTTGTCCGACAACTGCCTTGCTGCCAGCTGGCTGCTCTCGTACCAGAACGTATAATTACCGGTATAGATTTTTATTTTCTGGCGGTCTACATCCGCTACATGGGTGCATACGGAATCCAAAAAGTGCCTGTCGTGGCTTACCACAATCACAATATTCTGATAATCTGCCAGGAAGTTCTCCAGCCAGCTGATAGTTTCCACGTCAAGGTCATTGGTAGGCTCATCCAGTATTAGTATGTCGGGATTTCCAAATAAGGATTGTGCGAGTAATATCCTCACTTTCAGACTTCCCGGGAGTTCTTTCATCAGCGTTTGGTGATATTCTTCTGCCACGCCCAGTTCGCCCAGCAAGGTTCCGGCATCACTTTCGGCAGTATAACCACCCATTTCGCCAAACTCTCCCTCCAGTTCACCGGCACGCATGCCATCTTCTTCGGTAAAATCTTCCTTAGCATAAATCGCATCGCGTTCCTGCATTACCTGCCACAGCTTATGATGTCCCATCATCACGGTTTGTAGTGCGGTATGTTCATCAAACTGGAAGTGGTTTTGCGACAAAACCGCCATTCGCTCGCCTGGTGTAATATCGATCGTTCCCTTACTGGGGTCAATTTCACCGGAAAGGATTTTCAAAAAGGTTGACTTTCCCGCACCATTGGCACCAATAACGCCATAACAATTGCCCTTGCTGAAACTCAGGTTTACCTCGTCAAATAATACCCTCTTACCAAAGGATAACGATACATTGTTCACTGAAATCATAAACTGCTGCTTATTTAAATATCATTTTGATCAAAATAAGGCGCAAAGGTACGGTTTAATAGCAAGGGAAATGGTATGGTGCACTTCAAATTTGTGTGAAAACTGCCCCCGGCTGTGAATTCCACGATTGTTTTTGCCGCGCAACCAGCCCATCTGGCATTCGCCGGCTGGGTTCCTGCAGGAAGTTGTAATTTGTATCGGTGTCATTGTTCGGGCCATTTCTTCATTTCCGCTTAAAAAGTACGACTACATGTGGAGCA
>DASUFG010000333.1:0-5034 GCA_036274715.1 Agriterribacter sp. | reverse complement strand
TAAAAAAAAACAATATTACCAACTGCCGGTTTCAATGTGTGGATATTGAAAAAGACCGTTCAGCACTCACCCAACAGTTCGACCGCATAACGAGTTTTGAAGTGATAGAACACCTTCGCGACGAAAACAATATTTCCATTTTCCGCGACTTTTTAAAAGATGACGGACTATTGGCCGTTTCTGTTCCCAACAAATGGTGGATATTTGAAACGCATGGCGCAAAACTTCCCCTGCTGCCATGGAACAGGGTGCCCTTTTTTTCGTGGTTGCCCCGATCTTTGCATGAACGCTGGGCCAATGCCCGCATTTATACCAAATCAAGAATTATTGATTTGCTGGAGCGTAACGGTTTTGAAGTGATCAACACGGAGTATGTGATGGCACCGATGGATGTATTAAAAGAAGGAAGATTAAAGCGATTCTTAGTTAAAAATTTCTTTGAAAGCGATACTACCAAAATTCCATTTAAGTCGACTGCAATATTGGTGATTGCAAGGAAGAAAAGATAGTTCTTGATTTGCAGTTTATTTTTTGGTTATGATGACAACGATTTTTTGCGGATAAGTCTATTTAATTCAAATGCTGATAAAAACATTCCTAATTCTGCTGTAATTAATGAAATCATTTAGTTTTGTCCAATCTTACTAATATATGAAAGTTGTAATATTTGCAGGAGGACTCGGCACCCGGATAGCTGAAGAAACGGATACACGGCCAAAACCCATGGTTGAAATTGGCGGTAAGCCAATATTATGGCATATCATGAAAATATACAGTCAATTTGGGTTTAACGATTTTATCATTTGCCTTGGCTATAAAGGGTACATGATCAAGGAATATTTCATGAATTATTTTCTTCATAACTCCGACATCAGTATAGATATCGCCAACAACAAAATGGAGGTGCTGGGAAGCAAAACCGAAGCTTTTAAAGTGACACTGGTAGATACCGGAGCCAATACTAAAACCGCCGGGCGACTGAAGCAAGTGCAAAAATATATTGGTGACGAGGATTTTATGCTGACCTATGGAGATGGTGTTGCCGATATTGATATTAGCGCATTGGTGGCTTTTCACAAAAAACACCATAAAACTGCAACCGTTACTGCGGTTCAACTCGATGCCCGGTTTGGAGGAATGGATATAAGCCATACAGGTGATGTGAAATCATTCCGGGAAAAGGCTAAGGACAACAGCAAGTGGATCAACGCCGGCTTTTTTGTGCTAAAACCAAATGTATTCGATTACCTCGTTGGCGATATGAGTAATACCATGTGGGAAGATGAGCCGCTGGAAAAGCTTACATCCGATAATGAACTGGTAGCCTACCAGCACGCCGGATTCTGGAAATGCATGGACGCTATGCGCGACAAGCTCGAATTGGAAGCACTATGGCAAAACAACGAGGCAAAATGGAAAACATGGTAACCTCCTCTACGCTTTCGAAATATTATCAACAGAAAAAAGTATTTATTACGGGGCACACCGGTTTTAAAGGCACGTGGCTGATGTGTTTGCTCAAAGAAATGGGAGCAAGCGTAAAAGGGTATGCGCTCGCTCCCGCCTACGAGCAAGGCTTATTCGATTTAATTACTCCAATGCAAATTGGCGAGAGTGTAATAGCCGACATCCGTGATAGAAAAAAGTTATTAGATGAATTAAAGGCGTTTGAGCCAGATTATGTTTTTCACCTGGCTGCACAACCCCTCGTGCGCCGCTCCTATATTATTCCGGCTGAAACATTCGACGTTAATGTAACGGGTACGGCTAACCTGTTAGAAACGGTAAGCAGTCTCGCTAAGCCCTGCGCCATTGTAGTGGTTACGACAGACAAAGTATATGAAAATAAAGAACAGGATATTTTGTATAAGGAAGAAGACCGGCTTGGGGGATATGACCCTTACAGTGCCAGCAAGGCATGTACGGAATTGGTAGTGAGTGCTTTCCGGAATTCCTTTTTTAATCCTGCCGGGTTCGGTAAGCATCAAAAAGCCATAGCAAGTGCAAGGGCAGGTAATGTAATTGGGGGTGGAGATTGGAGTGCAGACAGGATTATCCCGGACATCGTACGCTCACTCCAGGAACAAAAAGATATTGAAATAAGAAATCCCAGCGCAGTACGGCCCTGGCAACATGTTTTAGAGCCACTAACGGGCTATTTATTATTGGGTGGCTTATTGCATGAAGATCACCAAAGGTATTCCTCGGCCTATAACTTTGGTCCCCTCCCTCATGATCACCTTTCGGTAAGATCCCTGGTTGAAACAGCCATCCAATCCTGGGGCAGCGGAGCATGGAAAGATATTTCGTCTGCCAATGAACCACACGAAGCGGGGTTATTGCAATTAGATATCAGTAGAGCAATGAATGAATTGCAGTGGCATCCTAAACTGAGCGCGTCGACTGCTGTTGAATGGACAATTAACTGGTATAAACAGTCGCTGGATCAACGCGCTGCCTATACATTTGAGCAAATCAAAGCGTATCTTGCTTTATGATCTTTTCCGCCACGCCATTAACCGGAAGCTATGTGATCAGCCTTGAACCCCATACGGACGAACGGGGATGGTTTGCACGAACCTACTGCAAAAAAGAATTCGCCCAAATCGGGCATGAAAAGGAGTGGGTACAGATGAATCATTCCTTTACTGCCGAACAGGCAACCGTTCGGGGAATGCATTTCCAGGTGCCCCCTTACAGTGAAGTAAAAATGGTACGATGCATTGCCGGCATAGTATATGACGTTATTGTTGACCTGCGCAAAAACTCACCTTTTTTTTTGCAATGGTTTGGTGTGGAACTCTCGGCCAAAAATAAAAAAATGATATACATACCTGAAGGTTTTGCCCATGGTTTCCAGGCGCTCACCAACGATTGTGAGTTGCTCTACCAGCATACGGCTTACTATACTCCCGGCGCGGAGTCGGGCATACGCTATGATGATCCGGCCGTAAACATACAATGGCCGCTGCAGGCAAGGTTTATTTCAGAAAGGGATGCGCATCATCCTTACATTGATCAAAATTTTAAAGGACTGTAGATATTATGCATTGCAGATTTTGTAAGACACAATTACATCATGTTTTTATTGACCTGGGCAATTCGCCAGCTTCTAATTCCTTTCTCAGCAATGAACAATTGAATGAACCCGAAGTTTTTTATCCATTAAAGGTATATACCTGCGAACACTGCTTTTTAGTACAGGTGGATGAATATAAAAAGTCGGATGCTATTTTCAATAGTGAATATGTATACTTCTCCTCCTACTCTACCAGTTGGTTACATCATGCGAGAACATATACAGAATTGATGACGCGACGGTTCGGTTTAACCACTGATTCTAAAGTGATTGAAATTGCTTCCAACGACGGATACCTATTACAATATTTTCAACAAAAAAACATACCTGTACTAGGAATTGAACCGACTGCCAACACCGCGGAAGTGGCCGCTAAAAAAGGCATCGAAACTATTGTAGATTTTTTTGGAGTAAGGCTGGCCAAAAACCTGGCGTCCCAAAATATCAAGGCAAGTCTTTTGTTAGGAAACAATGTATTGGCACATGTTCCGGATATTGTGGATTTTGTAGCAGGAATGAAAATTATCCTGGCACCGGGGGGAGTTATTACCATGGAATTCCCGCACCTGATGCAATTGGTGGAAAGCAACCAGTTCGATACCATTTACCATGAGCATTTTTCTTATTTATCATTATACACCGCCAAGGAAATATTTGCTTCACAGGGCCTGGACATATTTGATGTGGATGAATTGCCGACGCATGGTGGTTCGTTACGTATATATGGCAAACATACAGAGGATCAAAGTAAACCCATAGCTGATGCAGTTGGCGCATTATTAAAGAAGGAGCAGGAAAAAGGCATGACCGGGCTACCCTATTATAACAATTTCCAGGAAAAAGCATTACAGGTAAAACTGGAACTGGTAGAATTTCTTGTTGCCCAAAAAAAAGCAGGAAAAAAAGTAGCGGCATATGGAGCCGCCGCCAAAGGGAATACCCTGCTGAATTATTGCGGGGTAAAAAATGATTTAATTGACTATGTGGTAGATGCCAACCCGCATAAACAGAACAAATGGTTACCAGCAAGCCACATTCCTGTTGTGAATGAAGATTACCTTAAAAAGGATAAGCCGGATTATGTAATCATCCTGCCATGGAACCTCAAGGATGAAATTATTCATCAATTATCTTATATAAAAGAATGGGGCGGTAAATTTGTAATACCCATTCCTCATTTACAAATAATATAGCCGGTAAATGAAAAAGGTATTAGTAACGGGTGCAACCGGTTTTATCGGAAGCTATGTGGTACAGGAACTATTGCGTAACAGGCAGGAGATTATCGCCACTTCCACCAATGAAACAAAAGCAAGGCAAGCCGACTGGTTTGCGCGGGTTACCTATAAGCCATTTTCATTTGAAAATTGGAATGCCAACATTAATTATTATGATTTCTTCAACAATCCTGATGTACTCATTCACCTGGCATGGGAAGGACTACCCAATTACAAATCCCCCTTTCATACGGAAGTAAACCTTCCCCGCCACATTGCATTTTTGAATAACCTGATCAGTAATGACTTAACAAATATAACAGTTACCGGCACATGCCTCGAATATGGCATGCAGGAGGGTTGTCTGAGGGAGGACATGTCCGCATCACCCTCCGTACCTTATGCTATTGCGAAGGATTCATTGAGGAAAGCATTGGAGGGAATTCAGCGGCAGCATCCGTACTTGTTAAAATGGGTGAGGCTGTTTTACATGTATGGTAAAGGACAACATCCAAATTCGTTACTTTCGCAACTTGAAAGAGCGATTATCGATGGCGAAAAATCTTTTAATATGAGTGGCGGGGAACAGGTGAGGGATTTCTTACCTGTGGAAAAGGTAGCAGAAAACATTGTAAAGATCGCTTTTCAGAAACAAATCACAGGACTCATTAATTGCTGCAGTGGTACCCCCATTACTGTAAAGCAATTGGTGGAGGACTATTTAAGATTGAATAACAA
>DASUFG010000332.1:0-3705 GCA_036274715.1 Agriterribacter sp. | reverse complement strand
CTCAATCTTATCGGTTTGTTGGCAGTAAATGCGTCAGTAGCTTACGGCGCCGCTACTTTTTTAAATATTACCGTAGGAGCCTATTTCCCGCAATATGCAACGGGCTTCCTGCAGGGCGATTATATTAATCAACAGTTCTTTTTGTTTATTGTTATTATGCTATTAATTACGTTGCTCAATTGTTTTCGCAGCCATGTACAGGCTATGTTCAATAATGTTTCTGTATGGTGGCATGTGTTTGGCGCAGCTTTAATTATTGGCATTCTCCTCGTGGCGCCATCTGATCATCAAACCATAAAATGGATGTTTACCACCCGGGTAAACAATTCCGGCTTTTCTGGTGGCACCACTTATTGGTTGTTTGTTTTGCCTCTTGGCTTTTTATTAACTCAATATACGATTACCGGGTATGACGCGTCTGCACATCTTTCAGAAGAAACACACGGGGCAAATGTAACCGCGGCCAATGGCATATGGAAGTCCATTCTTTACTCAGCTGTGGGCGGCTATATATTGTTATTGGCATTTTTGTCGGTTGCTACCAAACCGGGTATTGTTAATTCTTTCGACCCTTCGGTGAATGCGTTTGGAGCAGGTTCCGTTATTACCATTTTGTACAATGCGCTTACACCAGCTATGTTCAAAGGGGTACTGGTTATTTCAACGGTTGGGCAGTTGTTTTGTGCGATTGCCTGTTTAACATCCTGCTCCCGCATGCTGTTTGCTTTTTCGCGGGATGGTGCGGTACCTGGTCATACACACTGGTCCAAGCTAAACAGGAACCATGCCCCGGTAAATGCGGTATTGATTTCTGCGCTGCTGGGCGTTATCATGACTTTACCGGCCTTATGGAAGAGCCCGAGAGGTATACCCACAGCCTTTTACGCGGTGGTGTCTATTGGTGTTATTTGTCTTTATCTCTCTTTTTTGATTCCAATCTGGTTAAGATGGAAGGCAGGTGATCACTTTATCGCCGGTGAATGGACGCTGGGCAATAAATATAAGTGGATGAACCTGGTTGCTGTTGCAGAAATCGCGATTATCACTGTTTATTTTATCATGCCCTTTGAACCGGCGGCTGTTCCCGGTAATGATGAATTTACCTGGCTCGCGGTGAACTACGCACCAATACTTGCCGGGCTTACACTATTCATGCTTTGGATATGGTGGAAGCTTTCCGTGAGAAAATGGTTTAAGGGTCCGGTGAGGACCTTGTAACGGAAAGGGATAGATGTACAGTATAAAAAAACGCTTTCACTCCCTTCGGAAAAAACATCTTTACACATCGTTTTCAATGTTTGTATCTTAATCAATAAAAAGCAAGTGAAGCCATCATAACAACCGTAGAAATGAAGTCACTAATCCAGGACAAGAAGCTAAAAGCATTGCTTAAAAAGATTCCTGCACTCGCCAATGCCGGGAGTGTTACGGTATTGGGTGGTGGCTTAACGAATTTAAATTACAGGGTTGAAACGCCAACCGGTATTTACGTAATGCGATGGAGTGGCGACACTACTGCCCTGCTTGGCATTAACCGCGAAAATGAAAGGGGAAACACGATCAAAGCTTTTGAGGCCGGGGTGGGTGCGGCTGTTATTGATGCACTGCCCGAAGAAAATGTTTTGGTGATCAGTTGGATTGAAGCACAAACATTGCATACCGGAGATTTTCAATCGAAACCGGCGTTAATACCAAGAGTGGCTCAAGCGTTAAAAAAACTACATGCCGGACCTGCGTTCCAGGGCGACTTTCATTTTCCTTCCATCAGAAAAAAATACCTGCAAACGGTATTGAATAATCACTATTTTTTACCTCATCTTTATTTAACTATGGAACCTGCAATAATTGAGTTGGAGAAAATACTAGCTTCCGATCCGGAAGTGCCCGTACCCTGCAACAACGATTTGCTGGCAGAAAATTTTATGGACGACGGCAAAAAAATATGGATCATAGATTATGAATATGCCGGGCAAAACGAAGCCTCTTTTGAAATCGGAAACCTGGCAAGCGAAATTGGACTATCGGCTCAACAACTGGTAACGCTTTGTGATACGTATTGGGGGCAACATCGCCCCTCCAAAATAGCACGGGCTATGGCATGGGCTATGATTGCCCGCTACGGATGGGTGATGTGGGCTTCGATACAGGAAGCAGTGTCTAACATTGATTTTGATTTCAGGGCATGGGGCGCGCGCAAATGGAATTCGGTATTACCTGATTTGCAGGGGAGCCAGTACGAAAACCTGATAAAAACTTTAAAAGCATCAACACATGAATAAGCTTCCCGAACGTGCCCGGATTGTAATTATCGGTGGAGGAGTAGCCGGGGCATCTATCGCCTATCACTTAGCGCTTCGTGGAGAACATGATGTGGTGATCATTGAACGTGGAGAACTAACGAGCGGTTCCACTTTTCATTCTGCAGGACTTGTTGGACAATTACGAGGGTCTGTTTCGCTTACGTCAATGATGATGTACAGCGCCGAACTGTATCGAAAATTAGCTGCCGACCCTGATACAGACCCGGGCTGGGTGGAATGCGGTGGCATCAGGCTGGCCTGCACGCCCGAACGTGTGCAGGAGTTAAAACGGCAGGTTGGATGGGCTACCACTTTTGGTTTGCCGCTGGAGGAAATTTCTCCTCAGCGGGCGCAGGAATTGTTCCCACTCATGTCTACCGAAAAAGTATTGGCGGCCACCTATCTTTCTACGGATGGCTATTTAGATCCCAGCCTGCTTTGCAACTCCCTGGCGAACGAGGCAAGGCGTATGGGCATTAAGATTTTCCAGCACACGCGGGTAACGGCTATCGGTACACGGGGAAACCAGGTCGTATCTGTTACTACCGATAGGGGGGAGATCGCAACAGAAACGGTAGTGGCAGCATGTGGACTGTATACGGCAGAGATTGCCCGCATGGTGAATGTTCGTGTACCCATAGTGCCTATGAGTCATCAATACCTGGTAACGGGGGCATTCCGGCAGGTTTCAGAAGGAGCAGCCAGTTTACCTACACTGCGTGATCCAGATTACCTGGTATACTACCGGGAAGATGGTGCCGGACTGGTGATGGGTGGTTATGAAAGGCACTCGGCACCTGCATTCCTCGATGATACATTAAAGGACACGGTTCCTAAAGATTTTAATGGCAGGTTGCTGGATGAAGATTGGGAAAGGCTGGAAGAGATTATGATCAATTCTTCGATGCGTGTTCCGGCAATGGCGTCTGCGCCTATCCGTAAGGTAATTAACGGCCCCGAGGCTTTTACGCCCGATAATGAATTTTGCCTGGGACCTACTGCAGTAAGAGGTTTCTTCACAGCGGCCGGGTTTTGCGCTCATGGCATTGCCGGAGCCGGCGGAGTGGGAAGAGAAATGGCCTCCTGGCTGCTCGATGGCCACCCTACGATGGATTTATGGGAAATGGATGTACGCAGGTTTGGTAAACAATACCAATCTTTTTCGTATACCCTTGCGCGGGTGGTGGAAAATTATGAGTCGTATTACGATATCCGGTATCCTGGCGACGACCGGTATGCAGGACGACCATTAAAGATAAGTTCGGTTTACGAATGGCATAAAAACCATAAAGCGGTATTTGGCGAAAAATCGGGCTGGGAGCGGGTGAACTATTATGCAATCAATGAAGACGCTACTTTCGAAAATTGCAGGCCTGATGGCTGGGCCGGCAAAAACTGGAGCACG
>DASUFG010000331.1:0-4396 GCA_036274715.1 Agriterribacter sp. | reverse complement strand
CACTTGCAGCCCGGGTCAGAAACTGTCTTCCACTTTCGGTCATAGTGCATTGAGGATTACCGATAGTGCAAATCTTACCGACAACGTTTACAATTACAGCAGTTTTGATTTTAACGTAGCCGGATTTTATGAGAATTTTATACAGGGAAAATGGTGTGATGTACTTACGGTAGAAACTTATTCCAGCTTTTTACAAACCTATCAACAGGAACAACGAACAGTCGTTGAACAGGAACTCAACCTGTTTGGCAACGATAAAGCAGCAATTTTGGAGGCCTTACAACTGAATGCAAACATAGGTAACCGGTTTTATCAATGCGATTTCCTGCTTGACAATTACGCAACCCGTATCAGGGATATTGTGAAAAACAATACCAGTGAACGGCTTTTGATAAAACCGATATTACCCGATCCCGACATCAGTTTTCGGGAGCTCATCCATGTTTACCTAAACCAAAAGGAGAGGCGTTGGGCCAGGCTTGGGATAGATATTTTATCGGGTAGTAGCTTGGATAAGCGGGTTCAAAATGAACAAGCGATGTTCCTTCCCGATTATCTTTCTAAGGGATTTGATAGTGCTGCAATTGGCAACATCCCTTTGGTGCAAAAAAAACAATTCATCTGCAAAGCATCGAATATCCAGGTGACACAGCAATCATTTCTTTCCCCATTCATTGCTTTCACGATCATTTTTTTTGTATTTGTATTCATGGGCTTTATTCGCGAACCATGGAGTATAAAAGCATTAACTGCTCTGGATTTTCTCCTTTTTTTTAGTGTAGGGTTGCTGGGTATGCTGCTGTTGGTCATGTGGTTTGGAACGGGGCAAACGCTTTGCCGCAATAACTACAATTTGTTGTGGGCGCTGCCCGTTCATGCAGTTGCTGCTTTTTATATTAACCATAAGGGGAAACGCACAAACCAATATTGGTCGTTAACCGTAATTATATATGCCATGCTGTTGGCTTTTTGGGTACTCATTCCCCAGGAACTCAACAGGGACTTGCTTCCTTTAATCATATTATTGGGCTGGAGAAGCTGGAAACTATTTAAACGGTCAGCATATGCATCAAAAGTCAGTGGCATATAGAGGAAATAGTGTTTATTATAAAACAGCCGGACAAGGAAAACATGTAATGCTTATACATGGATTTGGAGAAGATAGTGATATATGGAAATACCAGGTTGAATATTTGAAAGGCAACTACAGTATAATCATTCCTGATTTGCCCGGGAGCGGTAAATCGGAATTTCTTTCGATCGGGCATGGACAATCATCTGCGACCTTCGGGATCTATGCCAGCATATTACGAAAAATGCTTGATCAGGAAAATGTTCAGGTATGTACTATAATCGGCCATAGCATGGGTGGCTACGTGGCACTAGCCTTTTCGCAGCAATACCCGGAAAGACTAAATGGACTCGGACTGTTTCATTCAACTGCTTTTGCCGATAGTGATGAAAAAAAGAAAAACCGGCGTAAAGGAATTGAGTTTATACAACGGTATGGTGCTCAGGAATTCTTAAAACAATCCATTCCAAATTTGTTTGGTGAAAAGTTTACCAATGAGCATCCGGGCAAGGTTAAAGAACTTATTGATCGTTCAGGCAACTTTACCGGGGAAGTGCTCGTACATTACTATGAAGCCATGATTAACCGGCCAGACCGGACAATGACCTTAAAAAAAATCACAAATCCGGTTCTATTTATTGTCGGCGAGCAGGATAAAAGTGTATCTTTACTGGATAGCCTCAAGCAGTGCTATTTACCCATTTTAGTTCAGATTAATATCCTCCCTGGTGTAGCTCATATGGGAATGTGGGAACAGAAAGACCAAGCCAATAACACCGTTATGAAATTCCTTAATTACGTACACGATGCCTGAACTAAAGAAACTTTTTTGTACAGTATCGGCTTGCCTGTTCATTTTTTCCGGTGCCATGGCAAGACATATAACAGGGGGTGAGATATCGTACATAAATACAGGCGCTTCGGGCAGTGATTTTACCTACCAGATTACACTCAAACTTTATCGCGATTGCTTTTCTACCGGCGCCCAGTTGGACCAGGTATCCCCCATAACAATTTATCAAAAAAACGGCTCCGGCACGACCTTCTTCCAGAATTTTGAAGTAAACATGGCAAGGAAGGATATACTCAGATTAGGAAGCCCTGGTGAATGTATTGATAATCCACCCCAAGTATGTTATGAAGTTGGGGTTTATGTTTTTGTAGCGGTGCTCCCGGCATCACCCCATGGATATGTGATTTCGTATCAAAGGTGTTGCCGTATCGAGAATATGTCGAATATTGCCGGGTCAGGACAGGTGGGCGTAACCTACACGGCAGAAATACCTGGCACCCAGGTTGCGGCCGATGCACCGAGAAACAGCAGCGCAACTTTTAACACGAAGGATACAGTGATCGTTTGCGAAGACAATTTTTTCTCGTACGACTTCGGAGCAAATGATAAAGACGGTGACTCTTTATCCTACAGCTTTAGTTCAGCCTACGTCGGTGGTAGCCCCGGCAACCCCCAACCCAACCCTTCACCTCCACCACCTTTTGCTCCTGTTCCTTATGCCTTCGGATTTGGAGCTTCTTCGCCAATGGGAGCCAATGTAACGCTAAACACAAAAACAGGTCTCGTATCTGGTATTGCACCCGCGTCGGGGATTTATGTGGTAACAGTATCCGTAAACGAGTACAGGAATAAAGTATTGATCAATAGTCATAGCAAAGACATCCAGATAAAAGTGGCAGCCTGCTCCATGGCCGCGGCAACGCTTGATCCTGAATATGTAATGTGTGATAGCTTTACAGTGAATTTCCAGAACAAGAGTACCAGTCCTCTTATTAAGACACATTATTGGGATTTTGGCGTTCCGGGAAGGCAAGATGATACCTCAACACTCGCCAGACCTCAATATACTTATGCCGACACCGGTACTTACCGTGTGATGCTCGTGACCAACAGAAACGATAATTGTTCGGATACCGCATTTAGTTTGGTGAAAGTTTATCCAGGCTTCTTTCCCGGATTCAGATTTACCGAGGGGTGTAAAGATGTGCCTATCCGGTTCATCGACACCACAAAAACAAGGTATGGCAATGTGGATTCCTGGGAATGGGATTTTGGCGATCCATTGTCCAACGATGACAATTCCAATATCCAAAGGCCGCAATATACTTTTACCGGCACAGGAACCTACCAGGTTGCCCTTACAGTTAGCAGTACCAAGGGCTGCAGGAATACAGTAAGGTCGGAACTCGTTATAAGAGATAAACCACTTTTGAGTGTGCCGCATGACACCTTAATGTGCAGCATTGATACCATTGCCGTAAAAGCTACCGGACCACCCGGTACTTACACATGGTCACCCGCTACCGACATCAGTTCGACTGCCGGGCCTGTTGCTTATTTAACTCCACCTGTCAGCGCTACCTATACGGTTAGCCTCACCACTGTTCCGGGCTGCACATCAACAGATACGGTTCGTGTAAATGTGGTGGATTTTGTGACGCTCGAGGCCGGGCGGGATACCACTATCTGTTTAACAGACGCCATACAATTTAAACCTTCGAGCAATGGGTTGAGGTACGAGTGGACGCCTGCCGAAACGATGGATGATGCTTCGTCAAAACAACCTTCAGCAACGCCTGACAACGAAAATACTTTGTACAGTGTAACTGCCTTTATTGGTAAATGTTCGGCAACAGATAATATTAGGGTAAGAACTGTGCCTTACCCCAACGTACGGGCTACCAACGATACTGCTATTTGTTATGGCGACCGTATACAACTGTTTGCCGAGGGCGGGGCTTACTATACCTGGTCGCCAGCTTTGTCAGTAAGCAACTACAATGTCCGTGATCCTTTTGTTTCACCGCCATCAACAATAACGTATACCGTCAGTGTAAGAGACACACTCGGTTGCCCTAAACCGTCACTCAAAGATGTTACAATAGCTGTTGTTCCACCGGTACCAGCCTTCGCCGGAAATGATACGTCCGTTGTTGTCGGACAGCCGCTACAACTATTCGCCTCCGGTGCTGAAAAATACGAATGGTTCCCGGCTGCCTATTTGAATAATGCGAATATCCCTGACCCTATAGCAACTTTCATTTCAGAAACGAATAATGATATTGTTTACACCGTAAAAGTAAGCACACCCGAAGGTTGTTTTGCTTACGATACGGTATCTGTAAAAGTATTCACTACAGCACCCGACATATTTGTAGCTGATGCATTTACGCCCAACAACGATGGGCTGAACGATTTTTTCAGGGCTATACCGGTGGGTATAAGGCAGTTCGACTATATCAAAATTTTTAACCGCTGGGGACAACTCATGTTCACCTCCAACAGCTCGGAGATAGGTTGGGATGGCACTT
>DASUFG010000330.1:0-6811 GCA_036274715.1 Agriterribacter sp. | reverse complement strand
GAAGGCGGCTACAATGAAAATGCGATGGGTATGACGATACACCTATGGCTACTGCTGTTTTATGCTTGTATCATCCTCGTATGGAATGTATATATGTCTCTGAAAAGAAAATGGGTATTTCTTTTCAGGACGGTCGGAATGGCTGGATTGCTATTACTGGCCTTTATTTACCGGAGCGGGGAAGATGGTACCGGCCACATAATACCCCGCTGGTGGGGCATTTTAGGGCTTATCGGCTGGGCATACCTGTTCGCGTGCATCTTCTTTCAGCTGTGTAAAAAGAACATGGTGTTGATGTTCCTTGCGATTGTTTTTTGCGTGGTGTTCTACATTGCCGGGAAATCGTCCATTGTGCATGAAAACCCCGCGCTGCGCTGGATAAGCAGCCAGGCTGGCAATGCGGCGCATACTTCTGTTGTGCTGTGCGGAATCGTATTGTCTACTATTTATTTTGATACCGGTACTTTAAAAACAAATGCCCGGCGTTTTGCAGAAGCGGGGGCATTTGCGTTAATGCTTTTTGTTGCAGGATATTTGTTGCGGCCGCATTTTACCATATCAAAAATATATGCCACTCCTACCTGGTGCCTGTATAGTGCCGCTATTTGCTGTGTATTGTTCAGTATGTTGTACTGGTTGATCGACATTAAAAAAATAAGTGGCTGGACGAATTTCTTTAAACCTGCGGCCACCAATCCCTTACTTACTTATATCATTCCGGGTATATGGTATGCGCTGTTTGCTGTTTTGCATATCACTGTTTTTCCAGGGAGCCTTAAATACGGACTGCCTGGTTTATTGTGGTCTGCACTGTTTGCCATTCTGGTAATGTATTTGGCAAAAGGTTTGAACGCTTTAAAAATAAGGTTGCAGTTATAGGGAGGTGTGAGCTTTGAGCGATCAGCCACGAGTTTCATTCATCACTTCTTATTTATTGTGCATTGAATAAACTGGCGCTTCCGGGGGTAACTGCTCAGCAGAAGCTTCTCCATTTTCTATTCTTAAAAAATTTGTTACACATTCGGGGATTTCTTCTCTATAATGGCTTACATACAGTAACGTGGTGTCAAACATTTCGCAGATGTCATTGATGATTTGTTTGAATTGGTGAATATGTTCCTGGTCGAGCCCCTGGCAGGGTTCGTCTAAAATCAAAAGTGGCGGATTTTTTACCAATGCCCTGGCTAATAACACAAGCCGTTGCTCTCCGGCAGAACGCAGAGAAAGTAATTTATTTTCAACAGCTTCCAGGTGAAATAGGGCGATCCATTGTTTTACCTGCAACCGGTGCGCTTCGGTTAACGTGCGGAACAGGCCAATAGAATCAAATAAACCCGAGGCGATGGTTTCAAAGCAGGTAGCCGAATAATCAAAATACATATGCATTTCGGGAGACACGTAGCCTATCTTTCTTTTAATATCCCATATACTTTCACCGCTGCCTCTCCGCTTGTCAAAAAGGTATACTTCATTGGCATATGCCTTGCTGTTGTCGCCTGTTATTAAGCTCAGCAATGTTGATTTGCCTGCGCCGTTGGGTCCTGATATGCTCCAATGCTCCCCCTTTTTTACTTGCCAATTAATATTTTTCAGAATCTTTTTTTCGTCATATTGCACATTTGTATTTACCATTTTTACAGCGAGTTCAAAATCGTTTTCAGCGCTTCCACGCAGTTTTTCCAAAAGAGTGTGGTCAATTCGAAATCCTGTTGAAGCAAAGGCGGTACCAATATCAAATTCTTTTTTGCCAACTGCCAATTTCAATTTTCCTTTTTCCAGCAGGGCAACATGTGTTATAGCCTCGGGTATTTCAGAGGGCGCGGTGATTAATATTATTTTTACACCTGCATTGCTGAGGGTATTGATAATGGTATTAAGCATTTTTCTCCCATCTGTATCTAATCCAATAAAAGGATTGTCTAACATGAGTAACCCAGGTTCGCTGAGTATAGCCTTTGCAATTTGTAACCTTTTATTTTCCCCGTTCGAAAGTTGAATCAAAGGCTTTTGCATCAGTTGTTCAATATGCAGCAGCGATGGTATTTCCGCCACTTTAATTCCGGAAGAAAGTGTTTTATGCTGTTGATTTTCCAAATCCAATACTTCAGCAACGGTTGCCGTGTTTTCTGAATCCGACGCATTATAGCGTTGCTGGTAATAAAAATCTGATGTGTTGCAAAGGTTTTTGAACCGATGCTGTTGTTCAACTATGGCTATACGCCTATGTTGCATTAACTGCCCGTCAAATAAAATATTGCCGGTGTAATAGTGCATACCGGCTATGGTGTGTGCCAACGTTGTTTTTCCACTGCCGGCAGCTCCGGTAATCGCCCATTGTTCACCTGGTTGCAGGATCAGATCAATACCATCAATGATTTTTCTTCCGTTAAGTTGAACTGTTAATTGCTGTAATTGTAAAAAAGGAAAAGCCATTGTACAAAATGTGTTACAATGGCTCAAGTTATTATTTTGTTTACAATCTCAGGGTCTATTCTTCATCTTCATAATAAGCATCTTCATTACTATAATACGAAGTTTCCCACTCTTTAACGGCCTTGTCATCGAGGAGTTCAATAATCTCCCATATAGGATCGGACTTTCGCTTCCATTCCGTAATTTGAGTCTCCCCATATCTTGTTATAAACTGGCAATGATCCGATTCCAGCACAATTTTGATGAGTGAAACCGGGTCCACTTCACGTTCCTGTATAAGATAATAACATCCCTTTTCCAGCAAAGCATAAGAATACATAACATTTCAAATTTTAATCTGATCAATGCAGAATTAATGGATAGTAGTAAGTCTAATGAGGTTGTAGTACGCTAGAAAATAATGGTGTTAGAAAAACGGTATGAATCATTGGATGTTTGAAGTTCCTAGGTCAATGACCCGTTTTGTATTACAAATCTACAAAAATTCCTGCTCCCAGGCTGAACAAAAACCCAAACTTAAGGTAGATTTTACATGACGCCTTAATTAGCACTGAACGTAAGTATGATTAAACATTTAAAAAAATGATAATATATAAAAATCCGTTTAAGAACTTTTCTGGATTGGGTATGAAATTAAGAAAAGCGGTAAAGTGATCTGCGTATTTACGTTTGTTCAATTTGAAATAGAAAGCCCCTTTTTTGGAGTTCATTTTATCTTTTTCTTTTTGTTTTACGAGCAAGCCGGTTGATAGTACTTTACGGCTGAAATTACGGTTGTCGAAGCGGGTATCATATATTGCTTCATATGCAGTTTGCAGTTGGGGGATTGTGAATTTTTCGGGAAGCAATTCAAACAAAACAGGATGTAATGCGGCTTTATAGCGGAGTTGTTTTTTGGCCAACTCCACCATCTTGTCGTGGTCGAAAATAAGTTCCGGCGCCTGTTTGAGCAGGAACCATTCTGCATGATATTCATCACTCAATTGCTTTTCGTACCGGTGAATGTCAATCAATGCGAAGTATGCAATAGAAATGGTTCTTTCAACCGGGTCGCGACCCGGTTCGCCAAAAGCAAGCAATTGCTCCATGTAAACATTTTCAAGTCCCGTATTCTTTTTTAAAATTCTATTGGCCGAGGTTTGAAGGCTTTCTTCCGGTTTTACAAATCCGCCCATCAGGCTCCATTTGCCCTTTTCCGGTTCAAATCCTCTTTGCACGAGAAGCAGTTTCACCGCTTTTCCATCGAACCCAAAAATGATGCAGTCGATTGCCACAAGCACACGGATTTCTTTTGAATAGCGGGATACCATTGACAGTATAATCGTTGAAGTGAAGAGGACATTGTAATATGTACAACATGAATATAATAATTTTTGTGAAAGGCGGATCTGATTTTTACATTTGAAGCCTATTTATTCTGAAACACATCACCTAAATCGAAATAATGGGTAACAGGTATAAGGCGTTTATTTTTGATTTGAATGGCACTATGATCAATGACATGGCATACCATGTAAAGGCCTGGCATTATTTGCTGAACAATGACCTCGGCGCATCCTTAACGGTTGAGGAGGTAAAGCGTGAGATGTACGGAAAGAATAGTGAAGTGATGGATCGGATTTTTGGTAAAGGTCATTTTTCGGTTGAAGAAGCCGACCGCATATCGCTGGAAAAGGAAAAAAGATACCAGTTTGAATACATACCTCATTTGAAACTCATTAACGGGTTACAGTATTTTCTGGATAAGGCGCGCGAAAAACGAATACCAATGGCGATAGGCTCCGCCGCCATCCCGTTTAATATTGATTTTGTGCTGGACAATCTTCATTTGCGTCAATATTTTTCGGCTGTTGTAAGTGCCGATGACGTGAAACTGAGCAAACCCCATCCCGAAACTTATTTGAAAGCCGCGGCATTGCTACAAACTGCACCTGCAGATTGCCTGGTATTTGAAGACGCACCCAAAGGCGTGGAAGCCGCTCTCAACGCGGGCATGCACGCCGTGGTGATTACCACGATGCACGCAAAGGAGGAGTTTTCGGTATATCCTAATGTAGTGAAGTATATCATGGAGTATTCGAATGAAGTCTTAGATTTTTTACAATGACACCCACTTGGTTTTCAGTTGGGGACGTCTACTTAATGAAACTTCGTGCGCCATTTTTTATATCATTAAGATATTCCGGATCGTCATATTTCAACGAATAGGTATATGAAATAGTAAATAATTGTCAGCAATTAAGTAATACAGGTTCTCAAACCCGCGCTGGGCAATAAAGTTATCAGGCATCCTTTTGATGTGCATAAAATAAAATGTCAAAAAAACATTTTCTAAAAAAAATTTCATAGTTTTAACAATATATTATCGTTTCTGAGCATTCAAATGCTTTTCGAGTTGATTTTATAGCGATTAGCTTTTAGAACAAACGATTATTTTTTACCACCCAAAACTATTTGCCATATGAAGAGCCTCCTCTTTCTATTGTCACCATAGCTTTTTTAAATGCAGGATTACCATTATTAGGTAAATTTCTTAATAGTGTACTCCTCATTGTTGCCATGAGCTATTCCTTTGGACTTAGATATTATCAGACCTCTCAAAATTCAACATGTATGCAAAATTTTCTGCTTAACAAGGCAAAAATTGCTTTTGTAGCCGTTTTAATGCTTTTGATGAACAGCGGCTTATTTGCCCAATCCATCAGTGTAAAAGGTAAGGTCAGGAACGACAAGGCCGAACCCATGCCTAATGCCAGCGTTTTAATTAAAGGCAGTACTAACGGTGTTACAACCAACGAAAATGGTGAGTTTAGTATAAACGTTCCAAGCAGCAAGTCGGTGCTGCTTATTTCGGCTATCGGTTATCAAAATCAGGAAATCACCGTGGGCAGCCAAACCAATATTGAAGTGGTAATGTTGATTGGTGAAGCGTCGCAGTTAGATGCCGTTGTAGTGGTGGGGTACGGTACCCAGAAAAAGGTAACGGTTACGGGGGCGGTTGCGCAGGTAAAGGGAACAGAATTGGAAAAATCTCCGGCGGTTAACCTTTCCAACTCGCTCGTTGGTCGATTGGCTGGCGTCTCGGCCGTACAGGGTAGCGGGGAACCCGGCTACGATGGGTCTGTTATTCGCATTAGGGGAACCAATACCCTTGGTAACAGTGCCGCATTAATTGTAATAGACGGTATTCCGGACCGGATTGGCGGATTGGATCGTTTGAATCCGGCAGATATTGAGACCTTTTCTGTTTTGAAGGATGCCTCGGCGGCAATATACGGAGCCAGGGCAGCAAATGGCGTTATACTTATTACCACCAAACGCGGTAAAACAGGCAAGCCAATATTGTCGTATGACTTTAACCAGGGCTGGGCGCAACCTACCCGTATTCCTACTTTAATGGACGCGCCACAGTATGCCATTGCAAATAATGAACTGGTTCTATTTAACCAGGTTCCTGCAGACCAGTGGGGTGCTGCATGGAGTGCGTTTAATACTACGGGGTCATATATCAAAACCGATGGTACTGAAGTAAAAGCTTCCTATTATCCCGAAGATATCGCAAAATATAGAGACGGTTCAGATCCATGGGGACATCCCAATACCGACTGGTACGGCGATGCATTAAAAGACTGGTCCCCTCAACAGCAACACAATCTGCAGGTGAGCGGTGGAAGCGAAACCGTAAAATATCTCGCATCTTTAGGGTATCAGGACCAGGATGGATATTACAAAAATTCTGCTACCGGGTATAAGCAATATGATATCCGGCTTAATCTGGATGTTAAAGTAAATAAGTTTATTAATGTAACGCTTGGCGTTGCAGGACGTGAAGAGTACAGGCACTTCCCAACCAGAGGAGCCGGGGCTATTTTCAGGATGTTGATGAGAGGAAAACCTACAGAGCCGGAAATATGGCCCAACGGGATGCCGGGACCTGATATTGAAAATGGTGAAAATCCTATTGTAATTACTACCAATGCAACAGGATATGACAGAGACAAACAGGACTATCTCCAGACAAATGGAAAAGTGGAGATAAAAATACCCGGTGTGGAGGGTCTTAAAGTTACGGGAACCGCTTCACTGGATAAGTTTTACAGGAACCGGAAACGGTGGGAAACTCCATGGTACCTCTATTTCTGGGATAAAACAACGTACTTGCCAGACGGAACACCTGCACTCACGAAATCAATCAGGTCTACTTTTTCCGATCCAAGGCTAACGCAATATGACGAAACCCGGTTAAATGTACTGTTGGGAGGAATGATAAACTACGATCGCTCATTTGGCGATCACACTATTAACTTAATGGCTGCAGTTACCAAAGAAACTGGAGAGGGCGATAATTTCAATGCTTTTCGTCGTTATTACATCTCAT
>DASUFG010000329.1:0-4609 GCA_036274715.1 Agriterribacter sp. | reverse complement strand
AGATTAAAAAAGCGCTGAAATTAAAAGCGGCTTTTTCGCAAATGCTTGATGAAATGCAGTAACCATTACCCAACTCTAAATAGTGGCTTCAATGCTCGAATTAGATGATATTCAACATTACCTGCTAACACGGCCCCGGGCGTCGATTGCGCGTTATAACTTTATTACATTTCGAAATGCCGAAAGCGGTCGAAAATGGCTGGAAACATTACTTGAAATCATCGGTACCGTAAAGTCCGTTCAAGCCGGCAGTGAAACAGATATGAGATGGGTTACTGTAGCTTTTACGTTTAACGGTCTTCGCAAGCTTGGGCTGGATGAGGATTCCCTGTCAACATTTCCTGAAGCATTTAAACAGGGTATGGCATCAAGAGCTGCGATGCTGGGTGACACCGGGGAAAATCATCCTGATCACTGGGAAGACAATATTACCAGTTCTGATCTTCATGCGGCAATCATACTTTTTGCCCGTGACCGTGATGAATGTGAACGCTGTATTCAAAAACACCAGGAATATATTGACCAATACCCGGGAGTTGAAATACTCTCCACCGTTCACCTGGAAGCCATTCCCCCATTTGATTATGTGCACGAACACTTCGGCTATCGCGATCGTATCACCACGCCGGCAATTGAAGGAACAGGTATTCAATCAACACCTGGCTCACTCCCACCCAGCAAACCTGGTGAATTCTTTCTTGGATATCCTGACGAAACAGGAATGATACCCAAAATGCCACAACCCGAGATTCTTACTAAAAATGGAAGTTTTTTGGGCTACCGGAAAATACAAGAGCATGTGGGGAGATTTCGTGAATTTTTAAAAGAAAACGGGGAAACGGAAGAAGAACAGGAATTGGTGGCAGCAAAATTAATGGGCAGGTGGCGAAAGTCGGGTGCTCCTCTCGTGCTTTGTCCTCATAAAGACGATCGTGACCTTGGATTTGATGATAACAGGAATAACAATTTCGATTATGAAAAAATGGATCCACACGGATATGCCTGTCCATTGGGCGCCCATATCAGGCGAATGAATGTTCGGGATAATACCATTTCCCAGATCATGAACAGGAGATTGATTATCAGGCGGGGAGGAACTTACGGTCCCGCTCTTCCCGAAGGTGCTCCCGAAGACGGCGCTAACCGCGGCATAGCAGTATTTGGTGGATGTGCGGATATTGCCCGTCAATTTGAATTTCTACTTTCGGTATGGGCCACTGATCCTGAATTTCATGAACTGAATGAAAAAGATCCCTTTATTGGAAATCATGATGGAACATTTGATATGACCATTCCTAAACGCCCGATCAAGAAAAAATTAAAAAACATACCAGCCTTTACCACCACAAAGGGCGGAGCATACTTTTTTCTTCCCGGAATAAAAGGGCTGAAATATCTTATTTCATTGAAGTAAGACGGTATCAATCTGATCACAAATAAAAGCCAATACAATGAGTGAGAACGATAAGCCTTCCGCACGTTTATATAACCATTTTTTGCAGCCCCGTAAATATAATCCCGGCAAGAAGCGGTTCAGTGTGTACTGGACATGGAGTTACCCCTGGGAAGCCAACCGCGATATCACTGAAATGGATAACCGCTTCTCAACCATAACCGAGGTGAGGCGTGTAGCGTGGCCTGCTTATGAAACCATAGAATACTCGGAAAAAATGTTTCTGCAGGGAATTGCCGGAACATTAGAATTATTTCACCTGAGTATTGTAAAATTTCAGCAGGTGGTAAGTGAAGCAACGGGGCAATCCGTATCTGTTTTTCAGCGCATCGACCAGGCAGGACAGCGATTACCGCTCGACGAGCGCATATTGGACGATACCGATACGCTCATGGTATTTGGACTGGATCATATGGTTACTGAACAGGAAGCATCTGAAGACGAAATTGAAGCCGTTCGCAGGTTTCTTACAAGAGAAGGAACGTGCCTGGTTTTAAGCCCTCATCATGACGTAGGCTTTTCAGAAGACCTTACCCAAAGGCAAATGGAGTATAAGCACCATGGAGACCCATTGGTACCCCGGCAGCAACGTTTTGGAAAGTATACAAGATCTTTAATGAAAGGTCTTGGAGTACCGGTGGAGAACAGGTACGGACTTCGCCCTGCAACCTTCAAAGAAACCAAAAAACTGGTACCGCTAACTATTGAAAAGGATTTCGACAAACGCGGATTTATGAATGGTGTAACCACTTTCAACTTCCATATGCACCTGCCTCATTATGCAGTGATAGAAGATGATAGCAACACGATTCATGTATTAGCGAGGCAACCCATTGATATGACCAATCCGCATCCATTTATCGAAGCGGGCAATCGTGAGTTTAATATGTTTCTCTGGATGCCGCCGTCTGGTGAACGGGCAGGTGATATTTTATTGGCCGATTCCACCATATTTACAACGCTTTTCGGGGCAGACGAAAGCCTCCTCCAATTCTGGAAAAATTTAGCAACACTCTAGCGGTATATCATAATGATATCATGCGGGAATATGAAAGAATAAGACAGGGTAAGAAAGAAATGAAGTTTATTATAAAAACAATCATTCCACTTTTTATGATGCTGTTCCCTTTTTATTCCAAAGCCCAGGAAAATAAAAGCAGCTTCGAACTGTATGGTTTCATAAACGCAGATGCTGGTTATAACTTCAATACGATCCATCCCGATTGGTACGATGTAATGCGACCAACGAAACTCCCTTCGTACGAAGGAGAATTTGCCCCTTCGGGAAATGTTTACTATAGCATGAGACAAACCAGGTTGGGGGTAAGAAGCACCACCCCCACTCCGCTTGGAGACCTAACCACGCGGTTCGAGTTTGATCTTTTCGGATTCGGTAAAGATGCAGGCCAAACCACGATTCACCTGATCAATGCGTATGGACAGTTAGGCAAATTTGGAGCGGGTCAAACGGCATCCGTGTTTATGGACCTGGATGTAATGCCGGTAACGCTTGATTATTGGGGGCCAATGACCAGGGTATTCAATTTCAATGTTCAACTGCGATATATCCCAATTCAGAAAGAAAAGGAAAGGTTGATGTTTGGGTTGGAACGCCCGGGTGGCACTTCAGATGGTGGGGATTATTTAAGCAGCATAAACCTGCAGCATGTGAAACCTGCATTTAAACTTCCTGCCCTCACCGTTCACTATCGCAACGGTGGAAACTGGGGCTATGTGCAGGTAAGCGGAGTTGCGAAAAGCATGGCGTGGAAGGATGCACGTGATTCATCTGTTTACAACTTAAGTGGAAACGCTTTGGGTTGGGGGTTTAATCTGAATACAGTAGTCAATGCCACTAAAAATATCACCATTAAGTTCCAGGGAGTAGGTGGAAAAGGAATTGAAAATTATATTGCTGACGCACCGGCAGACGTCACCTTAAGCAGCAATCCCGGAAATATTTCAAAACCGGTAATAGGCACCGCATTGCCCATCCTGGGTTTCTTTAGCTTCATAGAAATCAAGTGGTGCAAAAAGCTGCAAAGCACTATCGGCTATTCCATGGAAAAAGTGAAAAATTCCGACTTGCAGTCATCCAGCGATTTTAAAAGGGGACAATATGGGTTGGTGAATCTACGCTATTACCCGGTTAACAAAGTGATGGCAGGGATCGAATATCAATATGGGAAAAGAGATAACTTCAGTGATGGTTTTCATTCAGTGGCGAACAAATTACAATTCTCATGCAGAATTAATTTTTCAAATAAACTGTGACAGATGATCGATCTTTTTACACGGGTATGGGAAAACCTCCTTCAAAGAACGGAGGGACCGATGCATTTTCGTTTTATTATGCAGCCCGCCATGTCGTTAATATTTGCCATTACCGCCGCGATCCGCGACGCCAAAGCAGGCACAGTGCCTTACCTATGGAGATTCGCCTATTCAAAAGGACAGCGTAAATCAATTGCAAAGGAAGCATGGACAGATGTGGGGAAAATATTTGTTGTTGGAGCAGTTCTTGACGTCATCTATCAACTGGTGGTTATTTTTGGAACGAAAACGGAGGCGATGTTTTATCCCCTGGAATCTGTGATTGTAGCATTCGCGCTTGCCATTGTGCCGTACATCATATTAAGAGGACCGGTAAGCCGGATAGTAAGAATATTTATTAAGAAAAAAGAAGTGACTGACACAAATGCGGACATTGACAACCAAACAAAAGTGTAAGGGAACAAGGCTTTAAATCCACCATTCTGTTTGCATGATGAACGGGATTGCTTCCTATATTTGCTCATCAATCAATGAAATGCTAAAAACAAATACGGGCTCATTTAATAAAAGAAAGGCATGAATATTAAACTGTTTCATAAATACTGTAATTTGTAGTAACGTATTTGGGTGCGTTTCAAATTTTCGCAGGCGGGTGGTGACCTGCCTACAGGACAAGCAGGCACCCGACCTGTAGAGCCCGCTACAGGTCGGTGTCTCACCGACCGGAAAATTAGGTAAGGAGCGAAAATTTGAAATACGCCCGCGTATTTTGTGAACAGAACCTGGTGTTATTTTTATATTCCATTTTAAATCTTTAATACTAAAGCAAGAACAATTATGAAACGAAGCATTGTAAAAGAAATATCATTGGGAAGTATAATG
>DASUFG010000328.1:0-5442 GCA_036274715.1 Agriterribacter sp. | reverse complement strand
CTCGCATGATCAGTAAACGTTCCGGCACCCAGGGGATTTACGATCGATCCAAATTCGGGCTGCGATTTATCAAAACTTCTTTCACCGAATAAATATGCGCTTGTAATATCAAAGGCCTCCTGCTCATTATTTTCGAACCAGCTCAACATCCATTTCAGCCTCAGATCTTTATTTATTTGTTGTAATGCACTTACGCCAATCATGCTGGTAGTGTATTTATCTTCCTCTCTTCCTTCAAAATAAACATCGAGCCCGAGATTAGCACTGAATAAAGGGGAAAGTACAGAGGTAGTTAACTGCGACTCTTCGGGAACAAGTGTGAATTTGGATTGGGAAAAATTACCCAATAGCTCCAATTGCCATTTTGCGTTTATCCTGTAGGTAAGCAAGGCCTGAATATCGGAAGCAGAAGGAATATAATTGCCTTTCGTTTCCTGCGATGCAAGCAGGTTTTTATTAGACCTGTTGCGTACGCCAAGTAGATAGGTGAATTTTTCACTCCTGGAAACACCCTCTACGTGAAAGCCCTGTTCGAGCAAACCAATATAAGCAGAACCGGCAAAGGCTTTTGGCTTTTTATAGTGAACGTCCAGCACGCTGCTCATCTTATCGCCATATTTTGATTGAAAACCCCCATTGTAAAAGCCAACGCTTCCTGCCATTTCGGGGTTAATAAAGCTTAATCCTTCCTGCTGTCCGTTACGCACTAAATAAGGGCGAAATACTTCGAAGTCGTTCACATACACCAGGTTCTCATCGTAATTGCCGCCCCGCACGCTGTACTGCGAAGTGAGTTCATTGTTGCTTCCAACAAATATTTTTATCAGGCTTTCCACACCGCTTACAGGAGCAGGTATGGTAAGTGCATATTTGGGATTGAGTTGCACCAGCCCTATTTCGGTTCTTTCTCTTTGATCTTTTACAATCACTTCCTGCAACACCTTTGAACTGCTTTCCAGGCGAACAGTTATCTTTTCCTCTTCTTTTTCGTTGAGATAAAAATTCCTTTGGGTGGTATGAAACCCGGTAAAGGAAAACACAAGGGCAACCGCTTTTCCGGCGGGGACTTTTATGGAGAATGTTCCCGAGTCTGAAGTGGTGATTCCTTTTTGTTGGCCCAAAATAACGACAGATACTTTCGCCAATGCATTCTCATTTACATCCACCACCTTGCCCGAAACTATGGCAAATTTCTGCTGCGCCAATAGCACAGAAGATCCCAGCATACAAAAAATCACTATTAAAACTCTGTTGGCATGCATCAGCAAATTAACGGGTTTGATAAAGCAATATTACATCATTCAAAATGAAATGGCATACGGCGACGCCTTCTATACTTACCCTGTTTTTTATGCTCGGTTTTGCGTGTCGGAATTGGTATAATTTGCAGATGGGATGCTATAATCGTATTTTCGGCATATAATAAACGCCTGTTTATGTCTGCAAAAAAAATATGGCATACTACATCAATGCTGATTCTACTCAGCCTTTGCACCCAAAACTCTATCGTTGCGCAAATCGCTATACCCGGGCAGGCTTTGCCAGACTGGAGGCCAGGTTACCTTGATCTGCACCATATCAACACTGGCTGGGGAGATGCCGCCTTTTATGTTTTTCCCGATGGCACTACCATGCTTTTTGATGCCGGGGAAATCAATCCTACGGATGCCCGTGCCTTCACACCACGAAACGCGGCCATGCGACCCAATTACAGCAAAAGAGCCTACGAGTGGATTGCGCATTATATTAAAAAAGTGGCTCCGAAAAAAAAGAATGCAGTGATTGACTATGCAGCGATCTCTCATTTTCACGACGATCATTTTGGAAGCTGGTACCCAGGCGCTAAATTATCCGTTACCGGGAAATATGTACTCACCGGAATTACAGGCGTGGGCGAATTGATACCGATTCAACTATTATTAGACAGGAATTATCCTGATTACAATTACCCTTACGATATCAAGAAGAACATGGATAAGTTCAGTGGTGAAATTAATTTTGTAAAAACGATGCAGAATTATTTTGACTTTACTGCCGCACAACAACAAAAAGGCATGAAGGCGGCACGTTTTAAAGCAGGCAGCCGCAGCCAGGTACATATGCAATATCACCCGGCGCAATATCCTTCTTTTTATGTGCAGAATGTAAAGTCAAACGACCAGATATGGACTGGCAAAGACAGCAACGCCACGCCTTTTTTTCCTGCAATCGATAGCAGTAAACCCGGCACCTGGCCAAGTGAAAATGGCTTAAGTCTTGTTTTTACAATACACTACGGACCTTTCACTTATTACAGCGGAGGGGATTGCGGCGGCGTAATATCTTATGGAGATGCCTGGTGGAAAGATGTGGAAACTCCCGTTGCCAAAGTGGTGGGAGAGGTAGATATTGCCACTTTGGATCATCACGGCAACCGGGACGCAGTGAATGAATTCCAGGTAAGTACATTTAAACCCAGGGTATGGATACAGCAATCATGGTCTTCCGACCATCCGGGGGAAGAGGTGTTACGCCGTTTAACTACGCCGTATTTGTATGATGGACCAAGGGATATTTTTACCACCAACATGCTGGATGCAAACAAATATGTGATAGGACCATTAATTGACCGCTCCTATAAAAGCCTCCAGGGTCACATTGTTGTAAGGGTATTGCCGGGAGGAAAAGAATATTATGTGATTATCCTGGATGACAGCAGAGAGGATATGCCTGTAAAAGATGTGTTTGGACCTTACCAATCAAAATCGAAGCACTAATTTATTCATTACTTTTATCCTTTATGACCCAACAACAAAGTTCCCGGCCCGCCAAAAGATAAGGCACGCTGAAAATTTTGAGCTACCTTTACTCATTCTTACAGAAGAACTCAAACATCAGCGATAACATTAATACTTAATCATTTGCGCTTTACTGAATTTAATTTTCACCCCGAACTCATGGAAGGCATTGAAGCTTCCAGTTATGAAACAGCTACCCCGGTACAACAGCAGGTTATACCTTCTATACTCGCAGGAAAAGATATTATCGCTTCGGCGCAAACCGGTACAGGCAAAACAGCCGCATTTCTTTTACCTATTATTAACCGGCTGCTTGAAGGAGAGGGGACCGGCCATGTACGGGCATTGATTATTGTGCCTACCCGGGAGTTGGCCATTCAAATTGCCCAACACCTGGAAGGGCTCACCTATTTTACGTCCATTAGTTCGCTTGCTGTATACGGCGGAAGCGATGCACAGAACTTTGTGGGAGAGAAAAAAGCCCTGCAAATGGGCGCAGATATTATTATCTGTACGCCCGGACGTTTCATAGCCCATCTTAATATGGGATATGTTTCCATAAAGGGGTTGCAATTCCTTGTGCTCGATGAGGCCGACCGGATGCTGGATATGGGTTTCCAGGATGACATTAACCGGATCATTGCCGACTTACCGCCCAGGCGTCAAACCCTGTTGTTTTCAGCAACAATGCCACCAAAAATCAGGAAACTCGCACAGCAAATTCTTATCGACCCGGTAGAAATTAATATCGCCATTTCACGTCCGCCGGAAAAGATTGTACAAAAAGCGTTTATTATATACGAGGAACAAAAGCTTCCCCTGGTTAAATACCTGTTAACCAAAACACCCTTCAAAAGCGTACTTATTTTCTGCAGCCGCAAACAAAATGTAAAATTGCTCACGCGAATGCTAAAGCAAAATAATTTTACAGTAGAGGAAATGCATAGTGACCTTGCGCAATCGCAAAGAGAGAATGTTTTGGTTAGTTTCACGAGCGGCCGCATACCCATATTGGTGGCTACTGATATTTTAAGTCGCGGAATTGATATTGACACGATTGACCTGGTGATCAATTATGATGTGCCACGCGATGGAGAAGACTATGTTCATCGCATTGGCCGCACGGCAAGAGCCGAAGCAGACGGTATGGCTTTTACATTGGTTGGAGAAAAAGAACAGAATAGCTTTGCTGCCATTGAGGCATTAATTGATAAAGAAATAGAAAAAGCAGCATTACCCCAGTTTCTTGGCGCTACACCTGCTTATCATCCCCGCAAAAGAAGCGGCAACAGAAAACCTCAAAAGAAATTTTACAATCGAAGACCGGGACAACATTAAACTAAACCACAGGATACCTACGAGGCCTTCCCGTCGTTGGCAGAAATGCTTTCTACCAGCATTTTCACTTCCTCGGTGCTTCTGTTCATTTTTTTTGCAAGCCTTTCCAACAGTTCCTTCTCTTCACCCGGTTCATATTGAAGGTCTTCTTCAGTAAGTTCATAATCATTTTCTTTCAGCATTTCTTTCACCTGTTCCCAGGATTGTTCCAGCTTTAATGTAAATGTATTCATACTGCTCTTTTCTTAAAATTCAATCAATATTCACGCCATTATCCTGACTGTTGTGCATGAAAGCGCTGGTATGCTTTCCAATGATTCCCATAAAAAAAGGAAACTGAAACAAGTTTCAATTTCCTTAGTGAATTACGTTATTTATTTAAAGGAATGCGTCTGCCTAGTTAAGAAGCAGTGCGCAAATAGGAATTGTTCAATCCAAAACTATTATCCCGGCTTCTGAAGCTGGACCGGATCCTGCTCAGGCTTTCTTTGGTAATGCCCAAAAAGGAGGCCAGGTAAGTTAAAGGAATGCGCTGCAAAGCTTCGGGCTGCTTTTGCGTAAAATAATGATACCGATCGGCGGCTTCCATAAATCGGGTTGCGAAAAGATTCTCCTGCATTTCCATGATGAAGATACTCATGATGGTACGGTTCAACTTGTCGATTGCTGCATACTGCCGGCTCAGGCTCAGTAATTCATTGTAAGGTATTACCCCGATAACTGATTCTTCAATAATGTGCATTGTTTCCTTTGCAGGTGTATTAAACAATAAGCAATGCAGGGACGATATGATATGATCATCATATCCCAGCCAGGTAGTATGTTCCTTTTGTGTTGTTTTGTGAAAAAGCCTGTAAGAGCCTTTTACAATTACAAAAAGATCTCCGCAAAACTGATCCTGTTCAAAAACATGATCATTTTTACGATACTCCTTCAAAGTTATAATACTTTCCAACGCCTGCTGACTGGCTTGGTCTAATGGCGAATACTGCTGGCAGATGGCTAAAACCTTCTCCATAGTTTGAGGTTCGATTAATGAAAGTTTTTTCACGGGGGTAGAAATTAAATTCGATAAAATTGACATTATCATACCTTAAACGGGTACGCAAAACTATTATTATGAAGTTTGCTATTTTCTATAGCGGCATTACCTTATGCTAATAAGAAGTACCAGTGGTGGAAAATTTACGCGGGTACATGTGCGGCTGTACACAAAAAGATAGGTTGCAGAATACGGATCACTTCACTTTGAAGTACAGTATTTTATATATGCTTCAAACTTTGTATTACGTTTACAGGCTGGTCTGCCTTAAAAATAGAGGTGCCT
>DASUFG010000327.1:0-2704 GCA_036274715.1 Agriterribacter sp. | reverse complement strand
CTTTTGAAACACCCATTCCAATTATGTGGTGGCGCTCGGTATATGCTTCCACCAATGGTTTTGCTTATGAAAGCTTTATAGACGAACTGGCCATCGAAGCGCAAAAAGACCCGCTCGAATTCAGGCGTCAACATTTGCAGGATGAACGATGCCAACGCCTGATAGACAAGTTGGAAGAAGTATCAGGCTGGAAAAACAGGAAAAAAAATGAAGGCTTTGGAGTAGCCATCACGGAATGTTTTTCCAGTACCGTGGGCGAGATCGTGAAAGTGTCTAAAGGCCCTGGTGGAAAAATAAAGATCGACCAGGTTTGGGCAGTAATGGATTGTGGCTGGTATGTAAACCCCGATACCATCCAGGCACAGGTAGAAGGTTCCGTGATCATGGCTTTGGGTGCCGCCACGATGCATGAAATCACCTTTACGAACGGGCTCTGCGATCAAAAAAATTTTTACGCATATTCAATGCCGCGTATCACTGATATTCCCCCCGTTGAAGTGCATGTGATGGACAATGATGCTGATGCAGGTGGAGTTGGAGAACCCGGGTTGCCACCCTTCACTCCTGCCCTCACGAATGCAATCTATGATCTGACTGGCAAGCGCATCCGGAAACTGCCTTTTGATATGGCCGCGGTGTAAGGCGAAACGAATGACTTGATTTTAATCGCCTGAGTTCAATAAAAATGATATAACCGGCCGTGCAGCATATACAACATTCAACATTATCCAGTCAATGAAAGAGCTTAACGATATCATTCTCGCCTACGACAAAGCTGTTTTACTAAATAAGCAAATAGCCCTCGCAACCGTGGTAAAGGTAGAAGGTTCATCGTACCGGCGGCCTGGTGCCAGGATGCTGGTAACGGAAGATGGTGAGATAACCGGGGCCATCAGCGGTGGATGCCTGGAAGGTGATGCTTTACGTAAAGCACAATTCGCCATGTTTCAACAAAAAAATAAGCTTGAGATTTATGATACCACGGACGACGAAGATAACAGGCTTGGTGTGCAGTTAGGCTGCAATGGCATTGTGTATATTTTATTTGAACCGGTAAATAAGGACGAGGTCAATAATCCTGTCAATCTATTGAAGAAGGTAGCGCTGAAAAGAAAAAATGCCATGCTGGCAACAATCTTCGACCACCGCAGATTTGCAGAACAAGAAGGAACCTGTGGTTTCGTTAATGAAGACGAAGTCCTTCTCACAAATGATAATCCGGGCATCAAAACAGAGATGCAAACATTTCTTAAACAAAAAATTTCAGCTGTTAAAACATATGATGACCGATCCATATTATACCAGTTTGTTCCGCCGGCAATACAACTTGTAATTGTTGGCGCCGGTAATGATGCGCAGCCATTGGTGGAAATGTCGTCTCTATTGGGCTGGAACAGTATTGTTGTTGATGGAAGACCTGCCTATGCCACACAAGAGCGTTTCCCAACGGCCACTAAGATTTCTTTAACAAAGCCTGCCGACATTTTAGCTGCGGTGCACATTGATGAACAAACGGCCGTGGTGTTGATGACTCATAATTACAACTACGACTTAGCTGCATTGGAACAATTGATGAATATCAATTGCAACTACATTGGTGTGCTGGGTCCAAAGAAAAAATTATACAAAATGCTCGATGAATTGCAGGAAAAAAATGGAATGATAAATAAAGGAAGCATACAGCACATTCACGGGCCTGTTGGTTTGGATATCGGCGCCGAAACGTCGGAGGAAATTGCACTATCCATTATTGCTGAAGTAAAGGCAGTGTTCTCAAACAGGAACGGCGCCTCCTTAAAAGAGAGAAAAGTTGACATACATGAACGCTCAACAACAGCCCGGCCTGATTAACACGGGCATGGTGATTTTAGCTGCCGGCAGTTCAACGCGATTTGGAAAGATCAAACAATTGCTGCATTTTAATGGCAAAACATTATTGCAGCATGCGATTGACGAAGCAGCCGCCGCCGGTATAACGCCAATTGTGATTGTTACAGGCGCCCACGCAGAGGAGGTGTCGATGGCGATCAAAAATGAACACGTTACCATTGCCTTTAATGAACACTGGCAAAAAGGCATGGCATCGGGCATTGTAGCGGGTTTGAAAAAACTAATAATGGTGGACAGGAATATTGAAAAAGTAATCATAGCAGTTTGCGATCAACCATTTGTAACATCAGCGCTGTTTACCCAATTATATCAAACTCAAAGTGAAAGTACACAGCATATAGCCGCCTGTGTTTATGCGGATACAATCGGAACGCCGGTTCTTTTCACCAAAAAATATTTTGAGGCACTTCTGGGTTTAACAGGTGATGAAGGCGCAAAGAAAATACTAAAATTAAACCCCGAAGATGTTGCCCGTGTTGACTTTCCGCAGGGCGCTGTTGATATTGATACACAAAAGGATTATGAAGATTTGATTGACAGGCAAAGGCATGTATTTTAAAACCCGTTTACAAATGTCTTGTTTTACAAGTTACTAAAAGTAAGAAAGACAATACTTTGAGCAGGCAATTTCAAATTACCGGGTTTCAACTTCACCCCTTTTACCAGGGGTACATTATTGTTTGCCGTTAGCGTGAGTTCCTCGCCGTTTAACTTTACTTTTTTAGTCAGAAGTTCATCTGCTGTAAGCATATATTGAGTAGCGCCTTTCGGGATGGGTACTATCGCCCCGGTTTTATTGGTGTTCAAAATCAAA
>DASUFG010000326.1:0-3687 GCA_036274715.1 Agriterribacter sp. | reverse complement strand
ATCGTTCCAGTCATATTCCGGAGCCACCACACCGTAACCGGCAAATACCAGTTCGGCATGGTCAAGATTTATATTTTCATCTGTCTTGTCGGTCCATATAATGTAATCGTCAAAGGCGTTCAATGTAAACCGGCCTTTTTTGGATTGCACCTGCATGGTGGGAGCAGCGGTGGGCACTATATTTACCATGGGTACTTCCTGGAAATAACTGCTGCCATTTCCGGGTTCAAGCCCCATGGCCATAAACTGTTGTTGCAGGTATTGGATGGTTTTTATTTCTCCTTCAGTAAAGGGCATTCGGCCCATAAACGAGTCTGATGCAAGCACGGAAATATGCTGCCTCATACTGTCGGCGCTGAATGCAGCCAATCCATCTTCATCAGAAACAGTGTTGTTTTGATTGCAGGCGCAGAGTAATATGAGAAGTCCCGATGCAATAGATTTGGAAACATTGTGCATAAGCTATTTTTTTCTATAATGTTGACGTAAGATTTTATCGATCAGCTAAGGAAATTTACAAAAACAAGTTCGATCATATACCAACCTTTTGCGCCATTTTAAAAAACGGTTAATTCAATTGTACCTGTGGAGGTCCCGGATGCATGGGAACGGTTACCGTTACCGGCTGCTGGTTTTCGATATCCACACGTACCTGCATTTCCTGCTCATCCTGGTGTATGATTTTTGTTTTCATCTTCGGAACCTTACCCTTAGCCGTTACCAGCACCCATGCAAATGTTGTTGATTTTTGGATGTTTTGCGTATACACTACAGCGGCATTTGGCACTTTTTCCCCGCTTTTTGCACTATACCAACCTTGTATAAACGGCTTTTCCTGGCCTTTTACAATCTCCACTTTCCAGGACGATTTTCCCACGGGAACAATTTCTATATTGCCTTCGCCGGTATTTTCAGACGCTGTGCGTTCTCCACTTACCGATACGCTGCAGGATGGTGCATAGTGCCAGAGCGCCTGCAGTGTGCGGGGACGATCTGTTTCAATATGGTCAACTACCAGCCAACATTTCTCTTTTACATATACTATCGACCTTGTATGTTCCACCTTTCCTGCTACCTCATTATAACCGCTTGAAAAAGTGCCGCGGGCATAATCAAATGCAGGAGTGTTCATATAATCAACTCCATCTTGTAGAGCTGCAGTTGCTCTTAACGGTCCGGCATTCTGCCCTTTCCCATCAACAAGAATAACATTATGAGAAAAAGAGCTGCGGAAGTAACCCCGCCATATCGTGGGATCAAAACTGAAGTAGTCCTTATGCGTATAGTGCCCGCCATCAACCAGCAAATCTTTTCCAAAAGCGAATATGGAAAGATGCAGCATATCGCTGTGCTGGTGTCCTGTTCCGAAAGGACCGGCGTCAAAAAATGTCCATTGTGCCTGGCCATCCCAACCGCTACGCATTACGTTAATGCCCGCCCAGGGAAAAACGATTGAAGGTAGTCCTTTGGGTTGCTCTCCCGATGATCCGTTAGTAGCGATCCATTCCCAGTCTGCACGATGAAAAGTTTGGGCTGCCTTGAGCACGCGGGGGCGCATGTCTTCGCGGTCAGCGTCATTGTTGAGGGGCTGATGGCCATCGGGACGCATCGAGTATGCAAGGTAGTTATACATTTCTTCCAGTCGACGCGTGTAAGATTGCTTGACGGAGCGACCAGCTTTTTTAAAATTGTCGGCGATCGTTTCAAAAGGACTTAGTGCCACCCAGTGGGTTTTGGTCGATAGTTCGGTTTGCACGCCGTCGGGGTATACCTGCCTGCCAATTTCAGTTTCCATAACCTGCATGGCATAGTCGGCCCATTCATTGGCTTGTTTAAGTTCAGGAAAAGTTAAACCCACAAGTCCTAACCCGTTCATCTCCATGGTGGTCCAATTGTGTCCTTTTTTATGATATTTCTGGATGTATTCCGCATGTTCAACGATACCAGAAAGCATGATCAGGCGTGCTGCCGGAGTAAATGCATCGGATTGTTGAAACCGGTAAAAAGTCTGGGGCCACGAAATTCCCATCCTGTTACCTGCTTCCAGGTCGCGCCACACCACTTCTCCCAGGTCACGCCAGTCCAGGTTTTTCGATGTGAATACGCGGTAAATAGAATCAGTTTCTGGCGGTAAGGGATTATGGATAACCCAGTCGCGGATCAGGTGATCAAAGGTCTTTATATATGCTTCATCTTTAGTGGCTTTCCAGGCCGACAAAAAGGCAACAAAATATTTATGCCCGTTTAACGAATAGCCGAATTCTGCATCATGGTCTGGTCCTTCGTATTTCCATGTCCAGCCGCCATCTTCCTGTTTCGGTATTTTTACCACCGCATCCTGGATGGTAGCTGAATCTTCAAGTAATCGTCTGGCTATGAGAAGTAACTCATTTTCGTTGCCCGGGAGCGATTGATTAAGCAGCCAATCCGCAGTATGACTTTCCCGGTAATGTTCGAGCAGGGCTTTTGCTGCTGCAATAGTATCGCCCTTCATCGCATGCGAAAGAACGGGTTGCAGTGATGTTTCAGTAAGATTCAGTGCTGCAAATAAAGTTCTAACCCGGTCAGGGTAATGTTGCCATAGGGCTTCTACCGAAGTCACTTCCCGCCAATCAGGACTGGCTGGTGCATCCCGTTTATCTTGCGAACAGGCAATATGTGGTGAACTGGAGGATAAAAAAATGAATAACAATACGGATGCAGGTAGCAAGCCGGAAATGCTGGTTTTCAACATACAGAAAGAATAGTTAGGATCAACGAATTTCGTTTTACTGTTGAAGAGGATAAGTTCTTGTATGCAAAAAATAATAATCCAAATACCTCTTCAATTAAAGATACAGGAAAATGAAAGAACGATCAGTCGACCCTGCAATGGCAGCATAACGCTGAATTAAAGCTGGATAACTACAGCAGCACAGCATTGCTCAGGAATACTTTCCAAATAAAAATGAAGGAAAATTTGGCTTATTCAAAAATGTAAAGTATATTTGTCATAATGTTAATTATATTTTACTAAATGTAAAGTTTAGTAATCATTTATGAGTCAGTAAGTCGTTTACTCACCAGGTGTGATGCCTGGAGCGGCAGCATTCTTAATTTTTGAAGTGGAATCACCCCGGTTGGCAAAAACGAGCTGGAGTTCCGGACTCCTGCCGGGATGTAAACAAAGAGATATTTTTTATACACCACTAAAAGTTGTTAAAATGACAAAGAAATCATTCATGGATTGCGAGCGGAGAAACCTCGGGAATATGAAGAAATACCAGCTTCCGCATTCATTCAAAAAAGCAGGGGTTGTTGTAGCAGTTGTGTCATTTGTTGTGCTGCTGCTTCATCGGTATCTTTCGCCGCAGGAAGAACTGAAATTCCTTGCACGATATGGGATAATAATCGGCTTGCTGATCACATCCATATCAAAGGAGAGAATAGAAGACGAATTGGTATCACAGTTGAGGATGCAATCCTACACATTTGCATTTATAACTGGGGTGGCATATGCTATTCTGCTTCCCTTTACAGGCTACCTCGTTGATATAATGTCTAAAACTAAGGAAGCGCATGTTAAAGATAGTGGGGACTTCCAGGTCTTGTTTCTGCTGTTGGCGGTGCAGGTTTTTTATTTTGAATGGTTAAAAAAATTGCACAAATGAACAACCAGATCAAAGTGCAAAG
The DNA here is from genome assembly GCA_036274715.1 of Agriterribacter sp. Lineage (GTDB taxonomy): Bacteria > Bacteroidota > Bacteroidia > Chitinophagales > Chitinophagaceae > Agriterribacter. The sequence continues at coordinate 15 of DASUFG010000326.1, read as the reverse complement.
AGCCATTCTTAATTT
>DASUFG010000325.1:0-15029 GCA_036274715.1 Agriterribacter sp. | reverse complement strand
AAAGCGGACGATATTATTGTAGATGACCTTTGTATGAAGTTGGTAACCAGGCCTGATAATTTTGACGTGGTAGTATTGACGAACCTGCAGGGTGACATAGTATCGGACCTTTGCGCGGGACTCGTGGGTGGACTGGGCTTTGCACCCTCAGCGAACGTTGGCGACCATATCGCCATTTTTGAAGCCGTACACGGCACGGCACCCGATATTGCCGGGAAGAATATTGCCAACCCAACCGCCTTATTGCTCAGCGGCATCTCTATGCTGCTGCATGTGGGGCTAACTGAAAATGCAGGCATTATTGAAAACGCTTTATTATACACACTGGAAAGCGGTGTGCACACCGGAGATTTTGGCGATAAATCCATTGCGGCAGTTAATACCACTCAATTTGCCGATGCGGTGATCAGCAATTTTGGCAAAAAACCTGCACATAATCCCAAGCCGGTTATACCTAATAAGCCCGGCACACCAACACCTTTCAAACTGCTGCAAAATGCCATGATGGAATCGGTTGAAATCGGCAATGAGGATATCGTTGGTGTTGATCTTTTTATTGAGAGCAACGAGCAGCCACAAACAATAGCAGTTAAGTGTGAGCGCCACGCCGGGGTAAAATTTAAACTGGTTAATATCAGCAACCGGGGCACGCAGGTATGGCCAACAGGCTCCGTTTATACCAACCTGGTTAATTTGTACAACGTGCGTTTTGAATCTCTAGATGGTCAACCGCTCAACCAACAGGATATACTAGGATTGTATGTGAGCCTGAGCGGCAACTTCAAAATCTGCTCATCCGAAATACTCAATATGTGGGGCGATAAAAAAGCATATAGCCTCGCACAGGGACAGTAAGGCTTTTAAGGAGAAAGGAGAAAAAACTAAAGAAAACAACTCACGCCAAATCAAAATTCGATTCTACCTGTGCATTATCATTGGTTAAGTAATCAATGAAAGCCTGCATATTTTTGTAGCGTTTATCTATTACCCCCTGGTTTTCCTGCCACGAATGACTGCCGTTAGTCGGAATTATTATTTCGCTTTGTTGGACAAATTTTGCTGGATGTTTTGACTATCCCTAATTTCCATCAGCGTTAATCAACGTTAATACTTCCTAACCTTTCCCGTTTAAAATAGCTTTTCTACAAAGTTTTTGAAGGTTGCACTTAAACTTTAAAAGCCCGTGCTTGTCTATCCATTAATCTTTCACCAAAAAAATGAACATGAAAAGAATAGCATTACCTATCCTGGCATTGATTCTAAGTATCACAGGATTGAGCGCGCAGGAAACAAATGAAGCCACTCCAAAAAATGAAAGTGTCGACTTTCAAAAACGTCCCGGCAGGCATGGGATGGGACATAGCAAGGGCAATATGGATTTTAAAGAGCTGAACCTCAGCCCGGATCAGCAGAGTCAAATAAAAAAGATAAATGAAAATTTTAAGAATAAGATGTCTGAATTAAAAAAGAATGAGGCTACCATAACTGTAAAAGATTATAAAACGCAGAAGCAAGCATTTGCAAAGCAACGGCATGAGCAAATGCAAAAGGTGTTTACACCGGAACAAAAAGAGCAGTTGGCAAAAAAAAGGGAAGAGGAGAGAAAAAGAATGGATACAACAGCTAAGAACAGGATGGAAAAAATGAAAACTGAATTGCAGTTAACAGACGACCAGTCGGCTAAAATAAAAACCCTGCAGGCCGACACAAGGTCAACAATAAAAGGCATCCGCGAAAATCAGTCGCTCACCGATGATCAGAAAAAAGAACAGGTGATGGCTACTTTTAAAAAACAGCATGAAGCATTAAACAGTTTGCTTACACCCGAACAAATGAAAAAAATGGAAAATTTCAGACCAGCACGAATGCACGGTGGGTCCAAATAATATTTACAGGATGGTGAAACGGGGGAACCGGTGTCAATGACGCCGGTTATTAGTTTACATCACCTTACTCCTTATCCAGGTGCATCATATACTGTAATTTTTTAGTAAGGAGGAATAGCAGCAAAGATGCAATGCCGGCCATAAACACAAACAGCATAAAAAAATCATGCATATCATCCATTTGGTAGCTGAGAAAATGCGTTACTTTCCCCTTTTCGGGATATAATGCACTTAATACCCCGGCTAGTTTATTAGCAGCGGCGTTTGCCAGGAACCATACTGCCATTAACAAAGATGCAAATTTAAAAGGAGATAGTTTATTAACTAAAGACAGCCCTATCGGTGAGAGACAAAGTTCGCCCCAGGTGTGCAATAAATACATTCCGATTAACCAAATCATACTCACTTTAATTCCCGGCTGAACGTCCTTTACCCCGAAAGCTATCCATAAATATCCGAGCGCCAATAACAACAAACCCATTGCCATTTTGGTAGGCGATGCAGGTTCTCTTTTTCCAAGTTTGAGCCACAACCATGCAAATAGTGGCGCAAAGGCAACCACGAAGATGGAATTAAGCGATTGAAAAAAACTTGCGGGAACAACAAAGAAGCCCAGGTCCCTTTGTGTTTGCTCTTCCGCAAAAAATGTTAAAGATGCTCCAGCTTGCTCAAATGCACTCCAGAAAAAGATAACAAAAAATGCGGTAATAAAAATTATTCCTATTCGCTCCTTTTCAATTCCATTCAGTGTTTTATCCGAAAAAATAACAAATGCGATAAACAGTACAGCAGCAATGAGTAAATAGGTAAGATAACTCACCACCCTGGCATCTAAATAAAGCAATCCAATCATCAAAAAAGACAGCAGGATTAAACCGCCTACCACTACAAAAGGATTTTGCGCTACTTTGGGTGAATCTTTTGGTATCAGCCCCAAAGTCGCGCCTTTAGGGTCTAACACATATTTGTGATGAAATAGCTTCTGCACAATCACGCTTATGGTCATACCAATACCTGCCGCAAGAAATGCCCATTTGAAATCTGCCGGGTTGCCCGTGTCGCCTACCAATCCACATATAAAAGGTCCGATAGCCCCTCCCACATTAATTCCCATGTAAAATATGGTATACGCAGCATCAATCCTCCTATCGCCTTTAGGATATAATTGCCCAACCAATGAAGATATATTGGGTTTAAAGAAACCATTACCGGCTATCATAAAACCCAGTCCCGAAAAAAACAGTAATGAAGAGAATTCTGGAGCGGTTTCATACAGATGCCCGCAAAAAAACAAAATAAACTCTCCAACGGCCATTACTAATCCCCCTGCAATGATTGACATTCTGTTTCCCCAATACCGATCGGCAATATACCCGCCTAACAATGGCGTTAAATAAACAAGACTTGTATAACTACCATATAAGTTAGATGCAAATGCCTTGTCGAACAACAATGCCTTTGTCATAAATAACACCAATATGGCCCGCATGCCATAATAGTTAAACCGCTCCCACATTTCAGTGGCAAACAATACATACAATCCCTTAGGGTGTCCCTTTGAAGCAGTTTGACTCATTGCGCAATAATTTAATTTGGATATACTTTCAATACCAGCCTCAATATAATGTTTATTTTGAGACCGGTATTATTTACAATAACTCCACTTGTAAAAAAAATTGAATTTTAAAACACTATCGTTCTAAATTCGCAACTCCTTATTACAAGTTTATCGCTATGAATATTTTATTATTAGGTTCCGGTGGTCGGGAACATGCCATGGCATGGAAGCTCAGTCAAAGCAACCGATGCGCCCAACTTTTTATTGCCCCGGGTAATGCAGGCACCAGCCTTTGCGGTACCAATGTTGAGTTGGCTGTAACCGATTTTGAAGGAATAAAACAATTTTGCACCGGCAATGGTATTGCCATGCTGGTTGTGGGTCCCGAAGAACCCCTGGTGAAAGGCATATATGATTATTTTAAAAATGATCCAGCCCTTAAGCATATCCATGTAATAGGACCATCGAGTGCAGGCGCACAACTCGAAGGCAGCAAGGCCTTTGCGAAGGCCTTTATGCAACGTCACGATATTCCCACCGCTGCTTATAAAGAATTTGATGCCGATAATTATGAAAATGGTGTTACTTATCTACAATCACATGCAACACCAATTGTGTTAAAAGCCGATGGACTGGCAGCAGGCAAAGGTGTTATTATTTGCCAGAATCATGTGGAAGCGATGGCCGAATTTGAATTAATGATTCAACAAGCTAAGTTTGGCGATGCCAGTAAAAAGGTGGTTGTAGAAGATTTTCTTTCAGGGATAGAGTTGAGTGTTTTTGTGTTAACAGACGGGAATAACTATGTTTTACTGCCCGAAGCAAAGGATTATAAACGGATAAACGAAGGGGATAAGGGACTGAACACAGGAGGGATGGGAGCAATTAGCCCCGTACCTTTTGCAGATGAAAGCTTTATGGAGAAGGTAATTACCCGCATTATCGATCCTACCATTAATGGACTCAAAAAAGAGCAGCTGGGATATACGGGATTCATCTTCTTCGGCATTATTAAGGTTGAAGATGAGCCATTGGTTATTGAATACAATTGCCGCATGGGTGACCCTGAAACGGAGGCGGTATTGCCCAGGTTAAAAAACGACCTGGTTGAACTCTTTGAAGCAACAGCCAACCAACGTCTTAATGAAATAAAATTGGAAACGGATGAACGGCATAGTGTAACTATTGTTGCAGTAAGTGGTGGCTACCCCGGAGAATACGAAAAAGGCCTCCCAATTGACGGACTGGATTTGGTACAGGAAGATGATGCGATTGTATTTCATGCTGGCACAAAACAGGAAGGAGATACGATTGTAACAAATGGCGGAAGGGTATTAGCAGTAACTTCTTTCGGACATACCCTGCAAAAGGCAGTTGAAAAATCAAGAAGTATTCTTGAAATTGTTCAGTTCGATGGTATGCATTTCCGTTCAGATATCGGATACGAATTTTATTGACATACAAAGCTGAAGTGATGCCTTGCTTTACAAAGCCGGTATGCCGTATAGTATTCCCTTTGCCAAAATAACAATGAAGGCAACACTTCATTATTATGAAAAAAAATTATTTCTCTCAAAGTCAATAAAAATCAAGGTTTTGCCGTTGTATTTCAAATTATTTCGACAACTTTGCAAACATTATTTTAGAATCACATTTCTCCAATATCAATTATGGGTCTTTTCAATTGGTTTACGCAGGAAATAGCTATTGATCTGGGAACGGCTAACACACTTATTATTCATAACGATGAGATAGTAGTAAACGAACCTTCTATCATAGCATTAGACAGGAATAATCCGAAAAATGTTCTCGCGGTGGGCAAAAAGGCATTGATGATGCACGAAAAAACCCATGAAAGCATACGCACCATCCGTCCCTTAAAGGATGGAGTGATTGCCGATTTTAATGCGGCGGAGTTGATGATAAGGGAACTTATCAAAATGATCTATCCTAAAAAACCCCTGTTTCCTCCAAGCTGGCGCATGATGATATGCATCCCTTCGAGCATTACCGAGGTAGAAAAACGTGCGGTGAGAGATAGCTCAGAACAGGCGGGCGCCAAAGAGGTATATTTACTGCATGAACCAATGGCGGCTGCATTAGGGATTGGTATAGATGTGGAAGAACCCGTTGGAAATATGATCGTGGATATCGGTGGTGGAACCACGGGTATTACAGTGATAGCCCTTGCAGGCATCGTTTGTGATCAATCTATCCGGATTGCCGGTGATGAATTTACAGCCGATATTATGGAAGCCTTGCGCCGCTATCATAGCCTTTTAATTGGTGAAAGAACAGCCGAGCAGATAAAAATACAGATAGGTGCGGCAATGAAAGACCTGGATACGCCACCAGACGACCTCCCTGTAAATGGGCGTGACCTGGTGACCGGTATACCCAAACAGATTATGGTGAGCTTCCAGGAAGTTGCTGAAGCGCTGGATAAAAGTATTTTCAAAATTGAAGAAGCCATCCTTAAGGCGCTGGAAACCACACCTCCCGAGTTGGCTTCCGATATTTATCGCAGGGGAATTTACATAACCGGGGGCGGTGCGCTGCTCCGGGGCTTAGATAAGAGATTGAGTCAGAAAATTAAACTACCCGTGCATGTAGCCGATGATCCACTGAAAAGTGTTGTAAGGGGAACGGGTATTGCACTTAAAAATTATCAACGATACCCCTTTGTAATGAGATAATAACAGCATTGCTGATTCTGCACTTGCCTCCGTGAAAACATGTAAGATCGGTATTCATTTGTAGAATTGTAAAAAATCACCCAAGTGCGAAATGTCTTTATTTTTATCAGGCGATATTTTAATTTTCTCTTCTTCATTATAATGCAGGCGGTGGCATTGTACATGCTGTTCCAGTTTAACAAGTTTCATGAAGGCGCATTTATGGGGGTGGCGAGCGAGGTAACCGGCAAAATAAGCAAGCAATACAACACGGTCGAATACTATTTTCAGCTTAAAAAAACCAATGAACTACTGGTTCAGGAAAATCAGAAGCTGAGAAACCTGTTAAAAACCGATTTCCTCAGGGCAGATACAACTTCCAGCATAGTAGTTGATTCGATAAAAGTAGATTCGCTTGAACAATTCCGTAAATATTTATATTTCCCGGCAAAGGTTATCAACAACTCTGTTACTTCCCAAATCAATTATCTTACCATAAACCGCGGACGGGCACAGGGTATTGTAAAAGACATGGCGGTGGTGAGTTCGGCGGGTGTTGTCGGTACGGTTATAAACGTGAGCAGGAATATGGCAACGGTAATGAGCCTGCTTCACCGACAAACGAGGATTAGCGCAAGTTTACTGAAAACCGGGGAAACGGGTACCGTTGAATGGGATGGACAGAACCCCCAACTTGTTACCTTTAAAAACATCCCTAAAACAGTTCAGGTACAAAAAGGCGACACCGTTGTAACCAGCCCGTATTCTACATTTCCGCCGGGGCAACAAATTGGTATTGTAGCGGAAATTGAAAGAGAGGAAAGCAGCAATTTTTATACCCTAAAGCTTCGGCCTTCTACCAATTTTTTTAATGTTCAGTTTGTATACGCGGTGCAAAACTTGCAAAAAGAAGAGCAGGATGCAATAGAGAAAGGAACAAACAAGCAGCAGTAAAGATGAACGAATTGTTGAGAAATATCGCCCGTTTTTTAGTTTTCATATTGTTGCAGGTATTTATCCTGAATAAAATACCGCCTTTACACCAGTTCATAACCCCCTACCTCTATTTTCTTTTTATACTTTGGCTTCCTTTTAGAATACCGAGACTCTCCCTGACTTTATTGGGCTTTATATTTGGGCTTTGCCTCGATTTCTTTAATAAAACTCCAGGCTTACACGCCGCTGCCTGCACCTTAATGGCGTATATGCGCCCGTTTATGATCAACATCCTGATTTCAAAAGAAGACTCAGACTTTAACTATGTTGCCCCTGCACCTTCGAGCATGGGTTGGTCGCCGTATATAGTATATGTATTGGTGTTGACTTTTATACATAATGTTTACCTTGTCTTCCTGGAATGGCTGCAATTTTCCAATATTTGGTACTTTTTGGGCAAGGTTATAGCTACTACAGGCGTTAGCTTTTTATTAATAATGATTACGGAAATTTTATTTTACAGGAAACAGAAGTTCAGGACAAATATATAGGGGGTTATTTATGCCTGCGTTTAATCAATCGCGACAAACCATCATCAGGCTCATTTTTGCAGCCACATTTCTAATTATTGTAGTTCGCCTGTTTATACTGCAAGTGGGTTCGGATAAGTATAAAGTATTAGCCTTAGACAACGCAGTATACAGAAAAGTAGTATATCCGAGCAGGGGAATTATTTTTGATCGTAACAATAAAAACATTCTAAGCAATACCATTATTTATGATCTTACGGTAACCCCCTACGAAATAAAAGGAGTAGACACTTCTTTCATGTGTAACCTACTTGGTATAGACACAGCAGAATTTAAAGACCGTGTAATTACAGCCATCATTAAAAATGGTCGCTACCGGCCATCTGTGTTTGAAGGATTATTGCCCCTGGAACTTCAGGCCAAGTTGGAAGAAAATATCTGGCGTTTCCCAGGATTTACACTCGTTGAAAGGCCGATCAGAACATACATGTACAATGCCGGTGGACATTTCCTGGGAGACATCGGGGAAGTGGATACCGCCATCATCAGGCGAAGTAATTATTTTTACCAGATGGGCGACTATGTAGGCCGGTCGGGTATTGAACAATATTACGAAAGTGTACTAATGGGTCAAAGAGGCGTTCAAAATCTGATAAAAGACAATAGAAACCGCATACAGGGATCCTGGGAAAACGGGAAGTACGACACGTCAGCCCTGGCGGGCCGCAACCTGTACACTCACCTTGATATAGAGTTACAACAGCTGGCAGAAAAACTTATGGCGAATAAAGTGGGTAGTATCGTAGCCATTGATCCAAAAACCGGTGGTATCTTAACCATGGTATCGGGCCCTTCCTTCGACCCCAATGATTTGACCGGCAGTACCCGTCAACAGAAATACGCAAAGCTGGCGCTGGACGTATCGGCACCGCTCATGAACCGCGCGGTACGGGGCTTATACGAGCCGGGCTCTACCTTCAAACCTATTGGAGGATTGGTAGCGCTTGATATGGGAGTTATTACCGCCAGTTATGGTGTACCTTGCAACGGGGCCTATTATGGATGTTCAAAAATAATACGATGCGAACACCACAACCCGGGCCATGCGGCCAACATACGCCTGGCATTGGCAAACTCCTGCAACTCATATTTCAGCCAGATATACAGGCTTACAGTAGACAACGCGAAAGACAAAAGCGTAAAAAAAGGCTACGCGCGTTGGGAGGGTTATATGAATGCATTTGGATGGGGAGAAAAATTAGGGGTAGATCTGCCCAATGAGCTTCCTGGTAATATTCCCGATACAACCGAGTATAACAAGGCGTACAGGAGTGCCTGGAATTCGTGCACAAATGTTACGCTTGGTATAGGGCAGGATAAAATGCAGGTAACTCCCATACAGTTGGCCAATGCCATGTGTATTATTGCGAATAAAGGCTACTACTACACCCCGCATTTTGTTGAAAGAATCGAAAATGAAACGGCAAAAGATACCCTGCTGAATAAATTCAGAGAAAAACATTCGGCGCTTACACATATACCCGATGAGGCCTATGAAGCCATTCATGCAGGTATGCAGGACGTTGTGGAATCCGGTACCGCGAGAAGTGCAAAAATACCGGGTATCAATATTTGCGCTAAAACCGGAACTGCAGAAAAATACACCATCCTTGACGGGAAACGCATCAAACTGCCGAACAACTCCATGTTCGTTTGCTTCGCTCCCCGGGAAAATCCTAAAATCGCGATTGCTGTAGCAGTAGAAAATGCTGGATTTGGTTCTACCTGGGCAGCTCCGATTGCTTCCTTTTTAATTGAAAAATATCTGACCGATTCTATCCGGTCCGACCGGATGAAAGACGTGGAGAGAATTTCCAGCACTGATCTTCGGCCGTCTTACCTGAAGCGTAAACAATTCATTGCAGATTCTACAAGAGCGTATTTTTATTTTAACCTGAGAAAGGACAGTAGTTATATTAAAAAATACCTACGCGGTTATCATCCCAAAAAAGAAATCGAAAAATCCAATACACACAGCATAAAACCAGCAACACTTATCCCCAACAATAGTACAGTGACAAATAGCGCGATAAAAACAGCAGGTGATAAATCTTCCGCAAACACTTCGCGCAAGCTTACCACATCGCTTATGCAAACTGCGCCTGATCGGCAAAATATGTGGGTGATAAATAATGAGGCAGGGAACAACACAAAAAACAAACCCTCCAGATGAGCCGGAACAACAGTGAAATATCGAAGGGAGTAGATGGCTTAATACTGTGGCTGTATATTTTGTTATGCCTCATTGGCATTGTAAGCATTTTTGCTGCCACGTATAACGAAGGTGATGATATCGTAAACAGTTTCATTTCCTTTAGAACGGACTACGGAAAACAAAGCATATTTTTCCTGTTTTCTCTTGCAGCGGGTATTGTGGTTCTGCTCACCGATAGCAAGTTTTTTACTGCTACCGCTAATTTGTGGTATACGGTAGGTATTGTGTTATTATTACTGGTATTCCCTTTTCACTCCAATATTAAGGGAACAGAATCGATCATTAGGTTTGGCAACGCGTTTCAATTGCAGCCCATTCAGCTATGCATTGTGTTCGCAAACCTGGCGTTATCAAAATATATATCGCGTGTTGAAACAGATTTTTCAAAACTCAGGTCACAGCTTGTAGCAGCGTCAATAGTAGTAGCCCCCGCTTTGCTGGCCATATTGCAACAAGAAACGGGATTGGCGCTTGTATATTTTTCTTTTTTTCTCGTTATGTTCCGTGAAGGCTTACCCGCTATTGTGCTGGTAATTGGATTTTCATTTGCTATCCTGGTTGTAGCTACCTTATTGATGGACCCCAACGTGTTGGCGATCACCCTTACAGGTATTGCGCTGGCTACCGTTTATTTCATGCGGCGGCAAATAAAGCGGCATAAACGGATTTTGTTCTGGATCATTTCTGTTTGGGCTATTTGTGTAAGCATACAGCGTATTGCAGTGCCATTTATTTTTGACCACGTATTACAGCCCTACCAGGTAAAACGTATTTACGATACCATTGGTAAGGACTATATCCCTAAAGACGCAGCAGCACTAGCCGACATTGAAAAGAACAGCGCGCAAAAAAAAGACGATGGCAACTATAATGTCAGGCAAAGTAAAATAGCGATCGGTAGCGGTGGGCTCTGGGGCAAAGGACTTCTAAAAGGAACGCAAACACGGTATGCATTTGTTCCAGAACAAAGAACAGATTTTATTTTCTGTACAATAGGCGAAGGCTTTGGATTTGTGGGCAGCCTGTTGTTCTTAACCATTTATGTTACGCTGCTTTTCCGTATTATTACTATTGCCGAACGACAGCGAAGCACATTTAGCCGATGCTATGCCTACGGAGTAGCTTCGGTTCTATTTTTTCACATCGCCATTAACCTTTGTATGACGATCGGATTGGCACCTGTAATCGGAATCCCGCTTCCTTTTGTAAGCTATGGAGGTTTATCCCTTGTTACTTTCAGCATTATGATATTCATACTGCTTCGTTTGGATAAGGACCGGCAAATGGTTTTGCGGTAATTTGAAATATTTCTGTCTGAAATTTGAAATAGAAACGAACCAGCGGATCCCTTGCATCTCTAATCAACAATTCATTCATACCCCTAACTTTGCGTTATGAAAATCATTCCGTTAAGTGAAGGCACTTTTACTGTCGATCAATCCAAACTATTTGTACCCTTTAAACCGAACAATGATAATCTTCAGCAAAGGCCTTCGGGTAGCTTACTGGTGGAAATCCAGCCCTTCGTTGTGGTTACTTCAAAAGATATTCTATTAATCGATACAGGATTGGGATTTTCAAATTCCGATGGCACAATGCAGGTACATCAAAACCTTATTGACAATGATATCAATCCTTCGGATATCACAAAAGTATTAATGAGCCACTTGCATAAAGATCATGCAGGAGGGGTTAGCATCAAGGACACAATACTTAACCAGCACTTTTTGAGTTTTCCTAACGCCACCTACTATGTGCAGCAACCTGAACTAAATTTCGCACTCCAAAAAGGGCCTCCTTCTTATATAACCGATGAAATTGAAATATTGAAAAATGCGGGCAATGTTCATTTTTTAGAAGGTAATGGAACAATTGACGGCTACATACGGTACGAAGTTACAAGCGCCCACTCCCGCTGGCACCAGGTATTTTGGATAGAGGAAAACGAAGACGTTGTTTTTTTTGGCGGTGACGATGCCCCTCAGTTGCAGCAAATGAAAAGCAGGTTTGTAGCCAAATACGATTATGATGGCAAAAAGTGCATGGAGTTAAGACAACAATGGTGGCAACAGGGCCAGCAGGAAAACTGGACCTTTCTTTTTTACCACGATGTAAAAAACCCGGTTTGGAAATTCAAATAGTCAAATGCAGTAGCCAATACTAACTTAATTTCTTCTATTGCCGCTGTAAATAAGAATGTACTGGGCAAGCGTAACGATGGAGGCTATTGCCGCAACCACATAGGTCATGGCGGCCCACTTTAGTGCATCCTTAGCCATTGGGAACTCCCGGGCATTGGTAACATTGGTTCTTTGCAGCCAGCCGAGCGCCCTTTTACTCGCATCAAATTCTACAGGAAGCGTAATAACAGAGAACAGGGTAGTGAGGGCAAACAGCACAATGCCGATCAACAATAACGACGGAAACACCTTGATCAGGATGATACCTCCTATTAAAATCCACTGCACCAGCATAGAACTGTACTGCACAACTGGCACCAGTCGGCTCCTGAGCATCAACCACTTATACGAGGTGGCATGCTGAACGGCATGCCCGCATTCGTGGGCAGCTACGGCTGCAGAAGCAACAGATACACCGTTATATACATCAGGACTAAGATTTACCGTTTTATTCAAAGGATTATAATGGTCGGTAAGGAACCCGTTGGAGGCATTTACGGTAACATCATATATGCCATTTTCTTTTAACATCTTTTCTGCCACCTCTTTTCCGTTTAAACCGCTTGTTAAAGCCACTTTGCCATAACGGGCAAATTTTCCCTTTAGCCTCATGCTTACCAGCATACTAATGCCTACAAAAAGCATTGATATTATCCAGATTGAACCCATGATTATTAAATATTTATGTATGATATTTACAGCAAATGGCCTACCATTTAAAAATATTGACATTAAATCCGGGAAACAAATACTAGCAAAGCCTTTTTGTCAGTCGCATGGTTATTAAAAAAATATGGCTGACAAATTGACGAATTAAGGCTTGCCTGAAACAATTTAAAATTCGACATAATAAATTGATTAACAGATAATTATCCGTCATACCCTGGTTGGAATATTGGGTGAAAAGTTATTCACAGGGGGCAAAATTAATTTTGTTATGTTTGAGCAATTTGTAATTTAGTGCAAGAATTTAATGGGTTAGTAAGTACTAAAGGGTCGGCGCAAGCTGACCCTTTAACTTTAAACTGGTTTTAGTTTTAACCGTTTCGTTCAGGTTCTGATTTACTCTTTGTTTCATTGTACAGTTAACTGTTTTACATTTTCAAATACCGTAGCCTGCTCTACAAAACCAATAATAATTCCATTGTAGTTGCTACCCGATTCGATGTCTATTCAAAACGCTTTTCGTATTTGTAATAAAATAGAAAACAAGGCAACCTGCCCATAACTATCTATTCCCGGTTTCATACCTCTCCGTATCTTTAGCACATGAGCAAAATAAAAACTGCTTTCTTTTGCAGTAACTGTGGTTATGAAGCTGCTAAATGGACGGGAAGGTGTCCATCATGCGGCGAATGGAATACATTTGTTGAAGAACTTATTGAGAAGCCTTCGAAAAATAATAAAGGCTGGAAAGGATATAGTGACAATGGAACTGAAGTAAAAACAATTGCACTGCATGAAATATCGGCGGGAGATGAAAGAAGAGTAATTACCCCTGATGCAGAACTGAACAGGGTTTTAGGCGAAGGCATTGTATCTGGCAGCCTTGTGTTGATAGCTGGTGAACCAGGTATTGGCAAGTCTACCCTATTCCTGCAAACCGGGTTGTTAATGCATGGCGTGGTTACATTATACATCAGCGGCGAAGAAAGTGAGCAGCAGATAAAAATGCGGGCCGACCGGTTGAATATAAAAAATGAAACCTTTTATTTACTCACCGAAACATCAACACAGGTTATATTCCAGGAAATAAAAAAATTAAAGCCACAGTTGGTTATTGTTGATTCTATTCAAACATTGCATTCGCCCTACATTGAATCGTCAGCGGGCAGCGTTTCGCAAATAAGGGAATGCGCTTCCGAATTTCAACGCTTCGCAAAAGAAAGCAACACGCCTGTTTTCCTGATCGGACATATCACTAAAGAAGGAAGCATTGCCGGCCCAAAAATCCTGGAGCACATGGTAGATACTGTGCTCCAGTTTGAAGGTGATCAACATTATGCATATCGAATACTCCGTACCCTCAAAAACCGTTTTGGATCTACTTCCGAATTGGGCATTTATGAAATGACGGGCGGTGGTATGCGGCCGGTGTCAAACCCCTCTGAAATACTCATCACCCAAAAAGAGGAACAATTAAGCGGTATTGCCATTGCGGCTACCCTGGAGGGACAACGCCCATTATTGATAGAAGTGCAGGCCCTGGTTACACAGTCGGTTTACGGAACCCCCCAAAGAACCAGTAGTGGCTTTGACCTCCGCCGGCTTCAGCTGTTACTGGCAGTTTTGGAAAAAAGGGGCGGTTTTCATTTTGGAATGAAAGATGTATTTGTAAATATCGCCGGGGGTTTAAAGGTAGAAGATCCTTCCATAGATCTGGCGATGGTGAGCGCCTTACTAAGTTCATATGAGGATATTCCGTTACCCCAGCAGATCGCTTTTGCCGGCGAAGTGGGGTTAAGTGGTGAAGTAAGAGCTGTTAACCGCATAGAGCAACGAATTGCCGAAGCAGAAAAACTGGGTTTTGAAAAGATCATTATCAGCAAATACAATCAAAAAGGGCTAAGTAAGCAACATTTTAACATTGAACTCGTAACAATGGGCAGGGTGGATGAACTGTACAAATACCTGTTCTAAAAATTATGCACTTGATAAAATCTGTTTTCGATAGCATTTCACATCTCATGTTCCCGCATGTATGCCATGGATGTGGAAGCGATCTCATTAACGGTCATCACCTCATTTGCCTGCAATGCCATCAACAACTGAGCGAAACGGGGTTCGCTTCACTGCCAAATAACCCGGTGGAAAAAACGTTCTGGGGAAGATTAGTGGTTGCAAACGCCACCAGTCAATATTATTTTGCCAAGGATTCACTGTTGCAGCAGCTTATTCACCAGTTTAAATACAAAGCCAATAAAGAACTGGCCCATTACTTTGGCGCTATCATGGGAGAAACATTACAGGAATCACCAAGATTTCGACA
>DASUFG010000324.1:0-6549 GCA_036274715.1 Agriterribacter sp. | reverse complement strand
AATTATATCACGTTAAAAAGAGTTGAGATGAACAATATGGAATATATTGAAGACTACTTTAATGGAATTAAAACTGATGAACAAAAGCAGGAGTTTGAGCAAAGGGTAGTGAATGACGTTTCATTTGCCGAAGATGTGGCTTTTTACATTACCACTAATGCCGCAATAAAAGAAAAATTGCGTCAACAGAAAAAAGAACGTTTCAGGGAAGTCTACAATCAAACGAAAGTAATATCCATTGCGGAGCGTCCGGTAAATAGAATCTGGCGTTATGCCGCGGCCGCAAGCATGGTGGTCTTGTTAGGATTTTTATCGTGGTTTTTATTTAGTACTGATAATTCTGCTCAGCAATTGGCGGATAAGTATGTGGAACAAAATTGGACAATTCTGGATGTAAAAATGAATGATGGCGGGGAGGATCTTCAAAAAGGGGCGGCTTTATTTAATGACCGTAAATTTGAAGAAGCATTGGCAATTTTCGAAGGAATTTTAAAAAAAGACAGCACAAACATCGACGCATTAAAATATGCAGGTATTACTTCACTGCAGTTGAAGCAGTATGAGACTGCGCTGAACTATTTCTCTTTATTGGCTGCCGACAGCGTAGTGCATGCAAATCCGGGCAGGTTATACGAATCGGTTACCCTGTTAACAAGAAACGGTGAAGGCGATGAAGCTGCCGCTAAAGTGCGCTTAAAGGAAATAGTGGACAAAGACATGGAAGGCAAAAAAGAGGCGGAACAGTGGTTAAAGCAATTGCGCTGATTAGCTGCCATCATTGCTATTCTTCCCATTCCCCCAGTCCTTTTCTGAGCAAAACGGGTTCGGAGCCGGTGCAGTCAACCACGGTAGAAGGAACCATGCCACCAATACCACCATCTACAACAATATCAACCAGTTTGCTGAAATTGGCCTCCATTATTTCCGGATCGGTATAGTCTTCTACCATGTTGCCGGGTAAAGTGGTGCTTAGTATGGGGTGTCCGAGTTTGTTTACTATCATCCTGGCAATATTGTTGTTGGGGACCCTTATACCCACTGTATTCTTTTTGCTTTTCAAAATTTTGGGTACTTCTTTACTCGAGGGTAATATAAAGGTATAGGGACCGGGTAAATATGTTTTTAAAATGCGGTATAAGGGAGTGTCAATACTTTTTGTGTAGGTGCTTAAATGGCTCAGATCGTAGCAAATAAAAGAGAAATTCGATTTTTGCGGGTCAATATTTTTTATGCGTGCGATTCTTTCTACGGCCTTATGTTGAAAAATATCGCAACCCAACCCATATAGGGTATCGGTCGGATAGATAATAATACCACCTTCCTGCAAACACTTGACAATAGTTTTTATTTGACGAGGCTGGGGATCAACAGGGTGAACGTGTAACAGCACTGCAATAGAAGGATTTAATGATTAATTATAGGTTATAGGTTTTAGTAAAAAAAGAGAAGTGTCTTTGTGTTTTTACCTTACTCCTCCTTTTGTATTTAACTCCACACTTTTGTTCCCTCGCTGCAGTTGGCACATATGTCAATGTTTTTTCTGCTGGTCATCAATTCTCTGCGAAATTGTTTGTAATTATCGTTGTTCCAGATTTCCTTAAACGACTGCATTTTTAAATTACCCAGGCGGTGCAAGGCATCTTTATCAAAGCAACAGGGCACCACCAAACCATCCCAGGTAATTACATTGGCATGCCAAAGTTTCCAGCAATGATTATTTAGTTTGTTTTTTACCTGGTATTTCCCATCCTTATTTTTTTTGTAACGACTGTATTTATCAATCGTGGGAATTAACCGGTTAGGGTCATTCTCATAATCGTATACCTGGGCCGTTTTAAACCATATATCATCAACGCCCGTTTCTTTGGCCAATTGTTTTATCTCCTCCACCTGGTGTTCATTGTGCTTTACCACCAAAAACTGGAAAACCACAAAAGGCTTTTTACTATTCAGTTGCTTTTTCCACTTAACTATATTTTCAGCGCCCTCCAACACCTTGCTCATATTGCCTCCCTTGCGATATTGCTGGTAGGTTTCCTGCGTGGTCCCATCTATAGAAATAATAAGGCGGTCCAGTCCGCTTTCTACCGTTTTGCGGGCATTGCCATCATTGAGGTAATGAGCATTGGTAGAGGTAGCGGTATAAATTTTTTTGTTTGAGGCGTAACGCACCATTTCCAAAAATGAGGGATTGAGATAAGGCTCACCCTGGAAATAAAAGATGAGATATAAAAGGTCTTTATGTATTTCATCAATCGTTTGACTGAAAAAATCTTTTTTTAGCATGCCGGTGGGACGGGTAAAACTCCTCAACCCGCTGGGGCATTCCGGGCAGCGCAGGTTGCAGGAGGTAGTTGGTTCAAAAGAAACCGAAATAGGATAGCCCCATTGAACCGGCTTTTTCCACCAACGGCTAATGTAATAGCTGCCCATTACTTTGCCAGCATTCCATGCACGGCGAAGGCTGAGCTTGGATAATAAATTAAGACTATCGTAAAACCTGGCGCGAAACATCATGCGTAAAGATAAACAATGCGATGGTGCAGGACGACATCAATCTGTAAATTTGTGTGACGGCCACGTATAGCATTTTAAACGTACATATGGTATGCAACCGGCTTATTTCATTTCCAACAGATCTTTTACAGTTACCAGCTGATATTGCTTCTGCCTTAAATAAGTAACAAGTTCCGGCAAGCGATTATACATTTTGTCAGTCCGGCTTTCTTCCGTGCCTATATGCAGTAATAAAATAAAGCCGTTCAACCCATGTACATGAGCTTGTTCGTAGTTTACAATGGACTTGAAAATGGTGTCGCTTGAGCGATAGTTTTTCATGCCGGGAGCGGTATAGTCGGCGTTGCTCAAAGTGCCCGGTGTAAAATTAATAAGCTGAAGTGATGATCGGTTTGTCCATGCAGCAATACTATCGTTATACCACTCATATGGCGGTAAAAAATAAGGAGCCTGTTTTTTTGTAATGCCTAACGCTTTCATTTTAGCATAGGCATTCGCCAGGTCTGTATCGAATTCATCTTTGGTTACCAGCAGGCTATCTCTTTTGATCCAGTCGCAATACAACAAATGTTTATCTGAATGGCTGCCTAAATAATGTCCGTCATTTTTTAAACGTTTAATAAGTGTACGGAAGGAATGGTTAGCATAAAAATTCCCTGTAAAAAAGAAGGACGCTTTTATGTTTTGTTGCTGTAAGGTTTTAGCAATAAAATTCCCCCCTTCCCCAAATTCATCACCGGTAAACACAATCGCTATATTTTTTTGCAGGCTATCCCCTCTTATCATTGCACCGTGACTGTACGTGAAATGATTTGATCGATGAGCAATCTTTTGCCGGGCCGCATCTTCCTTTGACGCCAATAAATAAATAAGGGAAGCCGTACCATCCATGGTGGGTTCGTTGGTGCTGTAATCGCCGTGGTCATCGTGGTATACCGCCAGGGAACTCTGAAACTGATAGTATTCATCGGGTTTGGTAAGCGTTAACCCGATGAGATTTCCATAAATACTTCCGTACACCGGTCCATCTACAATGCCGCCATTAACAGGGAAATGACCAACGTTTAAAAAGGAAGCATGCGGGTCTGTGGGTGTGTCGCCCCAGGTGGGTAACCCATACACCATGCTGCTTCCCCAGGGATTGCAACCAAAGAGCCAATCAAAGTTGGCCTGTTCAAGCTCTTCAAATTGGTTATCCCCGGTGGCTTCCCGGTACCAATAACATTGTATGGCAAATGATGTAGTAAGGTTATTGCTGCACCAAATGAATGGTATCCCTCTTAAAAACGCGTTCTGCTTTGCTTTTTTTAAAACCAGTTCAATGCCCTGCTTGTAGAAGCCCGCAATAGTATCTCTTCGTTTATCTTTTATTTTGTTTAAGAGCTCATAGTGTCCCACGTTAATGAAAGGATACCATTGATAATGACTGGCCGTATCGCCACCCAACCAGGGTGTCAAGGGTTCTTTTTTTGCCAGGCTATACGCATAATCGATACCGTTATATCCGGGGAGTACATCATTTGCTGAAACCGGAAGCATTGCACCGGCAAGTTCCATATCATCCATCCAGTTTTCTTCGGCATAAATGTAGGGTGATTTCACGGAGGCTGTTTGCATTACACCAGGCTTTTTTAAACCGAAAGCAAAGGCCGAGTTTGACTTCTTGCTCAACAGTCCTGCATATGATGTATCGATACTGTCAAATACTATTGAGCCTAAAGAAAAAGCACTGCTGAATTTTCCCGCGGTAGAAGAAGTGCCGGTACTATGGTTTTTGAATTTTCCCTGTATTTGTGGTTCGCCGCTTACAAAATACACCGGGCGTTGAAATCCCCGGCCATATTGGCTGTCCATCCCCGGCATGCGCAGCCCGATATGATCACGGTCATCGGCTACCTGGTTAAACATCCAATCCTGTCTTGGGTGCATTTTCAATAGCCAATCCAAACCCCATCGGGCTTCATCTAATACATCGGGTATTTGGTTACTGCCTTCCAATCCATTTTCCCCGTGCTCATCGCCGAATACAGCAGGGAAATCGCGGTAAGCCGCTAATAAATGATAGGTAGCGTTAGCAGAAGTGGTAACATATTGCAGGTAATCGGTAGCATCGTGCCATCCACCACTAACATCAACAAATGTACTATCGGGCATAGGCCCGTAGAGGGTGTACCCGTCCTGCGTGTGGCAACTGTCTTTTATGATGGGGTTAAACTTACTGCGTTGCTGCCGCATATAATACAGGCAAAAATCAGCAGCACCTTTGTAAACATTATCGCCAATCTCAAATTCGGGTGAAGTGACAGAGCCCGCTTGTAAATAATAGCGACCAGGTTTTTTAAAATCGGTAAAATGTAAACGAAGGGTTTCACTGAATGGACCGTAGGCGCCCAGCGACTTTCCAGCTTCAGCAGTATAAACTACTTTCTTCGATTTTGCATCTACCACTTTCCAGTTTTCAAAAGATAGCGGATCCTTGCTGCACCACACAGCTACTTTTATACCTTCGGTGGTATAGCCTAACTGGTTGATGCGTATCCAGGCCTGCTGTGCAACAACATTACCAGTAGTGATGGTAAGAAAGAAAAATAGCGTAAACCTCTTAAACCATTTCATGGGGCATCTTTTTATTATCAAATCCACTTTGATATATGCAGCTAGCGCTACTGCTGTTCAAAATTTTGCAGGTTGGGGGTATATTTTCTTTTTCTACTAAGTTCATGTTCATAAATGATATTTCCCACCTCTTTAAAAAAAGGATAGCCTAATTCTTCATAGTCGTATTTATCGTCGTTTAAAATGCCATCGCGGTTTACGTATATTGTTCCGCTCAACATAAACTCCACTTTGTTTTTAAAGTCAACGATATAGGCGACATCCGTTAAAAACCCATAACTCCACCCTGTTTTATTGAATACTTTGATGTAAGGCGGTAATTTGGTTCTACCTGCTTTGAACATAAAGAACTTGGTATAGCTGTCAAAATATTCGGCGGTATCGTAGGTTGGGTATACACTTTCGCAGGGCAGTTGCTGCATGGTGCTGTATAAAAAGCGGTAGTCATCGTCGGTTAACCCGAAGCGTTGCTTTGCCGGTAGGGATTGAGGAAATAGTACCGATTGAAGTATCTGTTGCAGATCTTCAAATGGGGCATTGTTATGCGCAGTAAAATCCATCGGTTCCTGCACCAGATTATCATCGCGGTTGTAATGTGCTTTTCCCACCAGGATTTTTTTGCTGTAATCAAATGAAAAATTACTGTAGGCGGCAGGTTGTTTGTATAATACATTTCCGGAAGCATCAATAAAGCGAATAGGATTGGTATGCCGGTTTTCTTCTTCCGTGGCACGAACAAAACGCCGGGTAATGCGAAAATCTTTATAGCCCATTTGCCAAAGCCTTTCGTTTATCGTTTGCTGACCTATAAATTCATATAACCTGTTATAAGCGTCATTGTCACTTACCAAAAAAACTTTTTTAATGTAGTGCGCAATAGAGGGTAATCCGTTTTGCGAAGTACTGTCGGCTACAACGGTGGTTTGGCCCGAATAGGCACTGTCGGTAAGCATCGGTGTAAATTTATTGACGCCTGGTTCCCCTATGGCGTTGAGTTTTTCCAATGCCAGGAAGACCAATGGCATTTTTACGGTTGAAGCGGGGTTAAAATATTGATCTTTGTTTACATGCAGGTAATGATGTGTAAATGAAGGCTGGTTGTTTTTGCTACGATTAATTTCTGTATAAATGAGTTGGTATTGAAAGCTATCCGGGTTATCTAATAGATGTTGAAGCAGCGGAGAGGCTTTGCTTGTGATCAATTGAGATAGCCAGGGATCCGTTTTTGTTTGTGCGCTCATGTGCTGTGATGCTAAAAATATAGTGAAAAACAGTAGTACAGGTTTCATGGGAAAAAGATACAAAAATTAAGAACTAGTGTGTGTGGGTATTATTTGTTGTATTTATGTTCATGCTGTTGTTTGTACTTTGTTTGCTGAATTTTATTTCAGGAATATTGATTTACACTTTGATTTG
>DASUFG010000323.1:0-3838 GCA_036274715.1 Agriterribacter sp. | reverse complement strand
TTAATAAAATGCCGGCGTTCATCTTCGTAAAAGCGTTTACCATTAAAAAGCCTGAAAAAAATAAGCCTTTTGCAATCAAAAACGATTGCTGGTAAGATCCGTCATTTTAATTCATATTTCTTTTTATACCTCTCATACAATTGCGTTTGTTTATTGGAAAGGCTTACCTGTCGCCCCTGGATAAAAGCATGCGTAACAATGCTGGTACGCATGTCCAATATATCACCCACGCTGATAACGATGTTGGCGTCTTTACCTGCTTCCAAAGAACCGGTAGTGTTTTCAATGCCTAATATTTTGGCCGCGTTCAGCGTAATGGCGCTCAATGCTTGCTCTTTGGTTAAACCATATGTGGCCGCGGTTCCTGCGTTAAAGGCCAGGTTGCGGTAGCGGGTGTTACTGGCGTCATCATTCAAGGCGAACAATACCCCGGCTTTTTGCAGCGCTGCAGGTGTTTTATAGGGCTGATCCACGTCATCGTCCTCTGTTTGAGGTAAACGATGTTCCGCATTTAATATCACTGATATATTGTTTTCTTTAAGTAAGGGTGCAATCTGCCAGCTTTCTTCACCACCCACAATAGTTACGTCAAATCCGAATTCTTTTA
This sequence comes from Agriterribacter sp., assembly GCA_036274715.1. Classification (GTDB taxonomy): domain Bacteria; phylum Bacteroidota; class Bacteroidia; order Chitinophagales; family Chitinophagaceae; genus Agriterribacter. The sequence continues at coordinate 3,231 of DASUFG010000323.1, read as the reverse complement.
TAAAATCAATAGCAACCAGCATTTGTTTAACCTGGTCGGCATGCACAAATAATCGCTGCGTTTTATCAAACAACCCCTTCACGGCTGCCAGTTTGAGATTAGTAGACGCATGTGCAGCTTCCTGATTGTATGCTTTGGCCGCATTGAAAAAACCTTTGATTTCGCTTATTTTTTTAAGCGTCTGGTTGGCCGCTTCGTTTGGCTTTGCAGGGGAGCCCGGTGTGTTGCCAGAACGGGGCGCTGTAGTAAATGAAGGAAGGTTGAGATGTATCCTTCCGTCCATTCTATAAGCCGCGTCTTCCCAATTCCAGGCATCCAGCTGAACAACGGACGACGACCCGCTGATGGTTCCGCCCTGGGGTACTGTATTAGCTAATAGAATACCCTCGGCTTTTAATACATTAATCATTTTGGAATCGGCATTGTAGGCCACAATTGACCTCACATTAGGGTTAAGGTCACCCAGTTCGCGGTAGTCGTCCGAACCAGGCGCTCCACTTCCAATTTCCTTTAACCCAAGGTCCGATACCGGTAATATGAGTCCGGGATAAACCTGTTTACCTTTGGCATCAAACACTCTTACCTCATCCTGCGGGATAGGGATATTGGGCGCCACTTTAACAATTTTTCCATCTCTAACTTCAATGGTACAATTTTCAATTACCTGGCCATTTCCCACATGTACATTACCGTTGGTAATAAAAAGCAATCCCTGATATGGTTTTGCAGGGTACACGTCATCCTGCGAATAGGCATTTAAAGTAACACACAGAAGGAACAGAAAGCAATATATATTTTTCATGCGTTTATTTTTTATGAGAAATGCTTTATTGGATATTGGCCTGCTGCCAATCATCAACATCATCATGGCAACTTAACATTACCATCGTGCTCGCCCTAAAAGGTTCAACAGGCGCCCCGTTCTTTTTTTCACTTTCCATTTTTTGAATAATCCGGTTGCGTTCAGCAGTGATAGTGCTGCGCAGTTGCAAATCACGTTCCCGATCGAAGTAAACAATCCCATCCACAATGGTTTTTTCAGCTTTTGCATAAATGCTCAGCGGGTTATCACTCCATAGTACCAGGTCGGCATCTTTACCTTTCTTAATGCTTCCGGTCCTGTCGTCAACATGAAGCGCTTTCGCCGGGTTAATGGTAACCATCTTCCATGCTTCGTCTTCAGGCACTCCACCATACTTCACGGTTTTGGCAGCTTCCTGGTTAAGACGCCGGGCCATTTCGGCATCATCCGAATTAATACATACATTCAGTCCCACTTTTTGCATAATGGCCGCGTTATAGGCAATGGCGTCTGCCACCTCCATTTTGTAAGCATACCAATCGGAAAAAGTAGACACGTTAGCGCCATGCACTTTCATTTTATCAGCCACTTTATAGCCCTCGAGTATATGGGTAAAAGTGTTGATACGAAAGCCAAATTTTTCGGCTACCCGCATGGTAGCCGTAATTTCACTTTGTACGTAAGAATGGCAGGTAACAAACCTTTGTTTGCGCATAATCTCCACCAGCGCATCCAGTTCAAGATCCCTCCTTACTGTATTTACCGGCGCCGGGGTGGTGCGCTCCTTTTTGGAAGTTGCACGCGGGGTGTTTGTAATATCTTTCAAAGCCTGCTCATAGTCAGAAGCTCTTTGAAAGGCATCTATCATCACCTGTTCCACGCCCATGCGGGTGTCGGGAAACCGGTTATTACCCGGGGAAGTGGTGCGCTTTACATTTTCACCAAGGGCGAATTTTATAAATGGATCGGCCCCCTTAAATTTCAACCCTTCATCATCGGCGCCCCAGCGCAGTTTGATTAATTGAGTTTGCCCACCAATGGTGTTGGCCGATCCATGCAGGATATGCGAGGAAGTAACACCACCACTTAATTGGCGGTATATATTAATATCATCGGGGTTCAGATTATCGCCAATCCGTACTTCCGAGGTAACAGATTGTGCTCCTTCGTTAATAGAAGCGGTGGCAATATGTGAATGTTCGTCGATTATACCAGCAGTAAGATATTTACCTGTTCCGTCAATGGTTCTTGCCGAAGCTTCAGCCAGGTTTTGACCCACCCGTGCAATTTTCCCATTTTTTACCAATACATCTGTGTTTTCTAATCTTCCCGCCGCTTCACCCGTCCATACGGTTGCATTTTTAATGAGCAGGTCTTCGGATTTTGGCAGTTCGTTCCAGCCATAGCTACCAAAGGGATAAGTAATGGTTGCAAGTGGTAGCTGTTTGCTGTGTTTCGCGGTGTCTGCTTTTGCCACTGAAGTTTGTACAAAACCCGCATTCCATAATAATGCATTGCCATCTTCATCTACACCATTTCCGCTCCAGGCGGTGTCATTCACTGTTCCACTTAAGCGTATGACGTTTTTTGACTGTTTGTTGGGTTTAAAAGTCAGGCTTACCAGCTTGCCATTAAAGCTGAATTTTACGGGTAATGAATCGGCTTTTACCACCAGGTGCGCTGTTTTCGCATTTTTCACATCAACAGTATAAGATTCATTCCCTTTCAGGGTATGTAAAACAAGCGTGTATATGCCTTCAATATTATTCCAGTCAGCACCCTGCACCGCATATTTTTCTCCTGCCACCCAATTTTGGTAAACGAGGGCTTTTTCATTAAAAACCGGGCCGGAGGTAATCAAAAAACTGGCGATCTTACCTGTTTCGATGCTGCCCACCTGGTCGTATACCCCCAGCAGTATAGCGGGAGTTTTCGTTAGTGCTTCCAGTGCCGCCTCCTCACTTAAACCATTGTCAATGGCTTTACGGACGTTGGGTACGAACTGTTTAATATCTATTAAACCGTCCGTAGTAAAACAAAAGGGAATCCCCGCTTTTTCAAATGCAGCCGCATTTACAGGTGCCATCTCCCAATGTTTTAAATCGCTTAAGGAAACCAGGCGCGCATCATCGGGATCATCCAGGTCCATCGGCTGCGGGTAATTAACCGGCAATATAAATGCAGCTTTGGTGGACGCTATTTCATTGATGCGTTGGTATTCGTTACCACCACCTTTAATAATATACTGTACACCAAATTCATCTCCTACCCGGTCTGCCCTGATATCATTCCATTTATCGTTGGCTTCAAAAATCTGTGGTAGTTGCTGGTTATTGTTCCATGCCTCGAGGCTCAGGTTCACTCCTTCGGAAACAGGGTTGGTTTTATACCAGGCCGCATCGAGATAGGTTTGGCGCAATAGTGCTATA
>DASUFG010000322.1:0-2963 GCA_036274715.1 Agriterribacter sp. | reverse complement strand
TACTTGGCAACAAGGTAATTGTTTCACGCAGCCCCGATGTTTTTGTATTTACAGATAACGACAACGATGGGGTGGCCGATAAAAAAGACACCTTATTTACAGGTATCAGCGGAGTGGAACATGATCATGCCATACACGCCTTCAATTTTGGGCCTGATGGAAAGCTGTATTTTAATTTTGGAAATGCAGGCCAGGCATTAAAAGACAAATTCGGAAACCCTGTAAAAGATATCTGGGGAAACGAGGTGGTCGCCAACGGTCATCCATGGCGCGAAGGCATGGTCTTCCGTTGCGATCTTGATGGAAGAAATGTGGAAGTGCTCGGCAGTAATTTCAGGAACCCTTACGAAGTAGCCGAAGATTCGTACGGCACTTTGTGGCAATCGGATAATGATGATGATGGCAATCGCGGCGTGCGCATCAATTATGTAATGCCCTATGGCAATTATGGATTTAAAGATGAAATGACTGGCGCTTCCTGGCCCGAAAGGCGCATCAACCTGGAAGATTCTATTCCTTACCGCCACTGGCATTTAAATGATCCCGGTGTGGTTCCTAATATGTTCCAAACCGGCGCCGGTTCTCCTACGGGCATTCTTGTATATGAAGGTGAACTGCTACCGGAAAGGTTTCATGGCCAGCTTATTCATAGTGATGCTGGTCCAAATGTGGTGCGCTCTTATGCTGTTAGCCCGGATGGTGCAGGCTACACTGCCAGCATTAACAATATTGCCGAAGGAACGGGCGACAATTGGTTTCGTCCTTCGGATGTATGTGTTGCACCAGATGGATCTTTGTTTATTTCGGATTGGTACGACCCGGGAGTGGGTGGACACCAGGTAAAAGACTTTGCCAGGGGAAGGGTTTTCAGGGTTACTCCTAAAGGGCTAAGTAAATATAAAATTCCTGCAATTTCACTCTCAACAGCAGGGGACGCAGTCGAGGCGTTACAAAGTCCTAATTTATCTACCCGCTACCTGGCCTGGCAAAAACTGAACAGCATGGGTCAAAACGCAGCCCCTGCCCTGGAAAAGCTGTTTGCATCGGAAAACCCCCGTTTTCGCGCCCGCGCATTGTGGTTACTCAGCAAAATTGACAATAAAGGGGAGAACTACATTCAACTGGCAATAAAAGACAAAGACCCCAATATCCGCATTACAGCATTGAGAGCGGCTTTACAGATCAATGCCGATACAATTGCCTTAGTGAGGTCATTATTGAATGACAGTAATATCCAGGTAAAACGGGAGGCGCTCCTGGCACTTCATCATAATACATCGGCAGAAGCGCCGCTCTTATGGGCGCAACTTGCACAACAGTACAATGCTAAAGACAGGTGGTATCTCGAGGCCATCGGTATTGCGGCAACAGGGCAATGGGATCGCTATTTCAGCGCCTGGTTACAGCAAGTTGGCAACAATTGGAACACCGCCGCGGGAAAAGATATTGTATGGCGTGCAAGAGCTGATGCGGCCTTACCACTCCTTGCAAAGATCATCAGCAACCCCTCCGAAAATCCACAACAACAGTTGAAATATTTTCGGGCATTTGATTTTTACAAAGGTGCTAACAAACAAAAAACCCTGTTAACCTTACTGGAAGGCAATCATCCGCAGCAAAATGATATTGATGCACTGACCCTTCTTCAACTGGATGAAAAGACAGTTCAAACGCCCATGGTAAAAAAAGCCCTGGCAAATGGTTTGGCAAACGCCAAAGGAACACAGTTATATTTAGACCTGGTTCGAAAATTTAAACTGAAGGATAAGAATGATGAACTACTCGCCCTAGCTGAACAGAGCGGTGATGAATCCACAAAAACAGATGCCATTCGATTGCTGCTTGAATCGGGCGGTGCCCCCTTTATAAAAAAGGCATTATCGAAAAACAACGATGCCAGCAGTCAAATGATTATGACCTTAGGTAAAGTGGGCAGCGACGACTCAAGAAATCTACTTCAGCAATTCATCATCAATAAAAACAATCCGGTTGAATTACGAAAAGATGCGGTAACGGCGTTGGCGGCCGGAAGAAGCGGGGAAGCCAGCCTGCTGGAATTAGTGAAGAATAAAAAACTACCTGGCGACCTGGAAGGGATTGCAACGGACATTTTTTCTAAAACAAACCGAATGAAGCTGAAGGAAGAGGCTGCCAAATATCTTGTCATTAACCTAAAAACCGTTAAACTTCCACCGCTCGAAGAACTCATGAAAATGCAGGGAAATGCGGATTCGGGGGCCATCGCGTTTGCCACTTATTGCGGTAGCTGCCACCAGGTGAAAGAAAAAGGCATCGCTTTCGGTCCCGATCTATCTGAGATCGGGTCAAAACTGTCGAAGGAAGCATTGTATACCTCCATTTTGGAACCATCTGCCGGGATCAGTTTCGGGTTTGAGGGATATGCATTTAAATTAAAAACCGGCTCTTCGCTAACAGGCTATATTGCCAGCCAAACGGAAGATGAAATCAGCATTAAAATGATCGGGGGAATTATTGAAAAATATAAGAAATCGGATATTATTTCAAAAACAGTATATGATCAATCTTTAATGCCTCAGGGCCTGGGTGAAGGAATGGGCGCAGTGCAATTGGCGAATGTAGTGGAGTATCTCAGCACACTAAAAAGACAATAAGCGAATAAAAAAACCCCCGGTTTTTACCGGGGGCGTTGCGATTCAAACGATTTTACCCATTATTAAATCACATGAGAAAAGGAAGTTGTTTTGTTGCTCTCTGGTAGCAAAACAACAATAACAATGTTACCGGATCATTAAGCCGGCTTTACCAAAATGTGATTGAAAGGCATCCAATTTAAATGGGTGGTTTATTATTTACCGGGAAGCGATAATTAATAAAACTAACGGGATATAACAGAAGGCATTTTATATACAGGAACGGTGCTGCAGGGCTCACCAAACATAAGACTCTTTACCACCGGGCGCAATTTAAAAGTTATTGCTATA
>DASUFG010000321.1:0-9675 GCA_036274715.1 Agriterribacter sp. | reverse complement strand
TTAATAATAATTGCTTCACTCATATTTATTTCCTCCGCGGAATTTTAAGGATTACGGACATCCTTTCTTTTCGTATATTCATGGCTACCTGTTTTCAATCCGGTTATACCAGCTGTTTTTCTACTACCGGTAACTCGCGAGGCTTCATCTTTCGCACAGAATCAGCTATATGCTTAATGTGGTCGGGTGTAGTTCCACAACACCCACCCACTATATTCACAAATCCCTTTTCGGCCCATTCTTCCAGGAAATGTGCTGTTTCATGGGGAGATTCATCGTATTCGCCCATGGCATTCGGCAAGCCGGCATTAGGGTAAGCAGATACATAACAGGATGCGATTTGCGACAATTCTTCGATGTGCGAACGCATTTCTTTTGCACCCAAAGCACAGTTCAAACCTATGCTTAATGGCTTAGCGTGCATTACCGAGGTATAGAAAGCTTCCAGGGTTTGCCCGCTAAGGGTACGGCCAGAAGCATCCGTAATAGTACCGCTGATCATGATTTCTACTGTGGGTTTTTCGGGATTGTCGTGGAAAAACTTCTTGATAGCGTATATAGCTGCCTTTGCATTTAGGGTATCAAAAATGGTTTCGATCAGCAAAATATCTACCCCACCATCTACCAGTCCTTTTACCTGCTCATAATAAGCAGTTACCACCTGGTCGAATGTTACAGACCGAAAGCCGGGATTGTTCACATCGGGTGAAAGGGAAAGCGTTTTGTTAAGCGGACCTATGGCGCCGGCCACCCACGCCTGTTTTTGGGATTGTTGTATTGCATCTTTCGCGCATTTTACGGAAGCTACATTTAGTTCATACGCCAGCGACTGCATATCATAATCTGCCTGGGCAATAGAAGTGCTGCTGAAGGTATTGGTTTCAAGAATGTCTGCACCAGCATCCAGGTAGGCTTTATGAATTTCAGTAATGATTTGCGGTTGGGTAATGCTCAACAGGTCGTTATTGCCCCTTACATCGGAATGCCAGTCCTTAAACCGCTCACCACGGTAATCGGCTTCGGTAAGTTTATATTGCTGGATCATGGTGCCCATCGCACCATCTATCACCAAAATGCGTTCCTGCAGAATGTCACGGATTGTTTTCATGCTTCCCTTCTTTTTTGCTTAATAAAATGATGACTCCGAAGTGTGCGACCCCGACAACCATACCCAAGCGCTTTCATCGGGCCAGGTACCATTATATATTTATGGCCAAATTGCCGCCAACCTCAAAAAGATATCATTGAACTATAAAACGTTGGGAAACCTTGAGAAGGAGTTTCTTAGCGTTTATTAGTTCTGTTTTTTAAACAGGCCGAACAATAAACAAATCCGCCTGCAATATTCCGCAAATGTACAACAGTAAATTGAATATAAAAAGGCTAGTGAGAAACGTACTTTTCTACAGGCATCCGGTTTTGCAGACTTCGGCCCAGCGTGAGTTCATCCGCATACTCCAGTTCGCCGCCAAATGAGATGCCCCGGGCAATAGTGGTAACTTTTACAGAACTGGGCTCAATCTTTTTCTGGATATAATAAATCGTAGTGTCTCCCTGGATATTGGGATTAAGTGCAAAAATCACCTCCTCTACCCCTGTTGACCGAATGCGCTGCACCAGCGTTTCAATGTTTAGTTGATCGGGACCAATACCATCCAACGGCGAAATAACCCCACCGAGTACATGGTATAGTCCGTTGTATTGCTGTGTACTCTCCAGCGCAATAACGTCGCGGATGGTTTCTACCACGCAGATAGACTCTTTTTTGCGGGCAGGATTAGCGCAGATGTTACACAGCCTGCTATCCGAGATATTGTGGCAAACCGAACAGAACAATATCTCGTTTTTCATCCGGCTGATAGTTTCGCTGAAACGATGCACTTCTTCCGGACTTTGCTTTATCAAATGTAACACCAGCCGTAAAGCGGTTTTTTTGCCTATTCCGGGTAGCCGGGCAAATTCATTCACCGCGTTTTCCAGTAAGGAGGAAGAAATTTGCATATGGCAAAGATATTGAGCGATTGCGTATAAGAATGAAAGTTCTTTTGATATACATTTACCGCTTAAAAAATTACTTATGAAACCCTTGACCTTTGGAATCACCCTGCTTTCAGTCTTTATTGCCATATCTGCCTTTGGACAAAACATTAACAAGAAGGGGTATGTATTAAAAAATAATGGAGACACCCTCCGGGGATGGATACATTATAAAAACTGGGAGAAAAATCCGCAACAAATTCTTTTTCAAAGAGACTCCCTCACTGATAACGTTGTTAAGTTTAGCATTAATGACCTCACCTTTTTTGAAATCACAGGACTTGACAAGTACGTAAAGGCGATTGTTGAAAAAGATATTCGCCCTGTTGACCCGAACAACCTCGTGCAGGGAACCGAGAATATGACTAAAACCGACACAGTTTTTTTGCGGCAAATTGTATCGGGCAGCAAAATTGATTTATACGAATTGGTGGACAGCAAATCACATTTCTTTTTAAAGCAAGCAAACGAGCCATATAAGGAATTGAGTTACAAGGTTTTTGTAAACGAGCGAAGTAACATTGCCACCCAAAAAAATTACATTAACCAATTAAGAGCGGTGGTGGGCAATAATGAAATGCCCTCTTCGCTGGAAAATAAAATCAATAACGCTAGTTATAAAGAGCAGGACTTAAAGGAGGCTGTAGTGGCAATTAATAAAGCGGGCGGCTCCGTGTATTACAGCACAGGAACCACAAGTGGCAGGAGAATAAAAGCATCTCTCTTTGCGGGAATAGGAGGAGGATATTCTTCCCTGCGATTTAAAGGAGAACAGGTTTACATGGAAAAAATGAGTTATGCCGGGGGCTTTTCACCTTATTTTTTCTGTTGGGATGGAACTTGCAGAACAAAGAAACCTCCAGGCTTTATTTATCAGGATAGAACTATCTTATAATTCGGCGAGTTATAAGGGAGATGGAGCCACTGCATCAGGCCTGGTAGATACTTCATCTGTTATTTTGAAATACCAGCTCAAACAACAAAACATCTCTCCATCGCTTTCGGTGCTGTATAATTTTGTAAATAGACAAACTTATAAAGTGTATGCAGGTGTGGGGGTAGCCTATAATTTTTCATCTTACCCCGAAAACAAGCTCACTACAATAAAACCAGGGAATATATCAAAGGAATTTGAAAACTATATTGTTCCTTCCAAACACTGGGTGACCATTAATGCGACATTAGGAACGCGAATTACAAAGCATTTGGATGCAGCGGTGAAAGCCGACGTTTATGGCTCCTTTACAAATTACCCGACTTTCTCATTAAATTCTAATACCTATACCGCCCAACTACGTTGGTTTTTCAATTAAAATGCAACGGTTAACTTCTTAGGCTTAATACTGGTAATGATAAGATGTAAACCTAAATCAACATTTGGGTTTACATTTTTTCTGCGGGAGGGTGATCAGGAAATTCGATGGTAATTTCATTATCCCAATTGGGTCGGATGGTATTTTTTTTCCCGGAAGAAATTATTTTTTCCGGCTGTTTCTTTTCCCAGTAATTACCACTATCCCATTTGCCATTGATATTACGATCATAAAGAATCCGTATTTCGTAATCGCCGGTATGGAACAATGCAAAATTGGCTTCCTTGCCGGAAACGGGTTGCGACCTTTCCAATTTATCGGCTTTAAAAAACAACAGTACAATATGCTGTGAAGTGTCCAGGTTTTGCAGGCGTATTTTCACTCTTCCGTAGTCTTTATTATCCTTTGTTCTGAACCGGATTGTGTCTGCTTTCGCCAGTTCTGTTCCCGATGAATCTTTAGCAATTTCCTTTCCCAGTACAAGGCTAAAGTGCTGTCCTTCCTTCCAGGGATAGGTGATGGTAAACGCTTTGTTCAGCGAATCAGGAACAATGTGATAACCATTAAGCGGGTTGAACAAAGTATCTGAAAAATGAAATTTGGTGCTGTCGAATAATTGGAGCGGTTCGCTGAAATTGATGATAAGATCGGAAAGCAAATCCTGCTGGTTATTATCGAGGTTGGTACTATAAGTGAGTTTCGTTTCCTTTTTCTTAGTTGCCGATTTCGCGCCGGTACCCGTCCTGGACGATGGTCGGGATTGCTCCTCCGGAACTTCCGAAAAAGCGTATAAAATGGGCCGAATATTATCATCTCCGACCAATATAGCCGTATCATAAAATGCAAACAGGTCGCTATTGCGCAGGTACATTTTTTGTCCACCTGGGTCTTTTAAAGCGAAAATACTATACTTGCCCGGAGCGATATTATTAAAAGTGAAATGCCCGGAACTATCTAAACGTGTAAAATAGCGAGGTCGCTCCTTCACTACAGCCGAATCATCAAAATTACGGTAGAGCATTGCGATCAAGGTACTATCTGGCTTACCCGTTTCAGCCACTACAACACTCCCCGACAGGGTGGTACTGTCGATGTAATTTCCCGTGGAAAAAAGGTAGGTGAATTGTTTTGCCGGGTTGCCTTCATTAATATCTTTCAGCGATCTGCCAAAATTTATACTATAAGTAGTGTTTTCTTCGAGCGTATCTTTAATGCGTATTGTCACCTCTTTCAGCTTTGCTTCAATGATGGGGGATACTTTAGGAAGCGGCGAAATGATCAGCTGCTCTTCCGGCCGATCCAGCTGAACATATTCATCAAAAGTGAGTACAATTTTATTCCCTTTAAAGGCAAGGGTAGAGTCTTTCGGTAATGCCTTTAGCATCACCGGCGGCAGGGAGTCTCTTGGCCCCCCGGTGGGTGGAATAATTTGGGCACAGCCCGAAGTAAAAAAAACTATTTTATAAATGATTGCAATTGCAAGAAGGGAATAAACAAGTTTTTTCATTAGCGACCACTTATGTCCGTTTTAAACTTTGCAAACTTAATGGTTTACGATTATGGTTGGCTATTGTTTTTACTAATAATGACTTAAAGTGTAGGTAGCAGGTAACAGGTAACAGGTGCTTTCGGCAATGAGCTATCGGCTATCGGCTATCAGCCGTAAGTTATCAGTAGTCAGTAATCTGCTGATTGCTCATCGCTCAAAACTGATCGCTCATGGCTCAATACTATCCGCATTGCCGTCATCCTCAATTTCATGTAGCGCAACCGCCAGGTTATTGGTTTTAACAAAATTGCACCAATGGCAGTCGGGTTTCCCGCAGCCAGTATAAAAATCATGCTGTTGAATTTTACCCCAAACCGTCGTTATCTGTTCGGTAACCGTAGTAATATCTGCAGGATTAATGATTAACTTCTCTTTGCGGTAGTTTTTCTTTTTGTCCGGTTCAATAAAATCAAATTCTGTGCTTATCACCTTCCAATCGTTGGTTTTTGATTCATCTATCAACAATTTATAAAAAACGGCCTGGCGCCAGTAATCTCCGCCATTGGGATCCTTAGCGCTGGGCCCTTTTAATTTAGGCAGCGCTTTTTCAGGGTCGCCTGTTTTATAATCCACCACGTTAACTGCTTTGCCATCAAACTCCAGTTTATCTAATTTTCCTTTTAAGGGCACTTCTTTCACCACTACATTTCTAATGTTCCGTTCTATGGCGACAATTTTGTTAAACTGATGAATATATTTATCGTAATAATTACTCAACACCTCCTGCCCATATTCCATTCGCCGTGCAAATTGTTCGCCGGTAAAACTTTCGCGGTGACGGTGCATGTATTTTTCAAAATCGGCAATAAATTCTTCCTTAACCGGAAACGTTTGCCTATCGCCATCCTGCATTTTCCGAAAGAGCTTTTCCAATGCATCATGTACTGCGGAACCAAATTCAGTAGCTTCGTTTTTGGGCGAGGGAATGCGGATTAGATTATTAAAATAGAATTGGAGCGGACATTTCAGGTAGTTATTCAATGCCGTTACATTCATTACAAATTTTTCAAGCAACTGTGAAACGATGCCCCGCTCGATTTTTTCAATTTCAGGAGATGCAAATTCGACAAAAGAAAGAGCTGCAAAATCAGACAACAATTCCGCATTTAAAATTGCTTTCTGGGTTGGCAAATCATGAGCTTCCTGTATCTCCGCTATGAACATTGAGGGTTCCAACTCCTTTCCATCATTTCTAAACTTGCTGTAAGAGATCAACAAATGTTGCTCCGCTCTGGTTAAGGCAACATAAAACAATCGTCTTAGTTCTTCTTCGTCCTTATGATTTGGCTGCGATGAGAACATGGTATCGGGTAAATTATACCCTCCGCCAGGTTTTCTTTTCTCCTCCCATGAATTGGCATTGCAGCCTGCGAAATATATATATTCAAATTCGAGACCCTTTGAACCATGGGCTGTGAGCAGATTTACGCCCTTGTCGCTACCACTTACCTGAATCAAGGGTAAGGGAATGCCTTCCTTTTCCATTAGAGCGATAAGGTTTACCAATTGCTCGAGATTTAGCAATGGGTTTCGGTGCGTTTCATCTTTAATAAAATCGAACAACCCTGTTAAAACCTGCAACTGCCAGTGTTTCTCATCACTTTGCATGATGTGTGTTAGAACGCCGGCTTCCCGGATAATATGTTCAAACAATTGCTGTAGCGTTACATTGGGCACTGAGCCAATCAATTTTTCTATTGCGATAGATGCTTTTTTCAACCCTTCCGGCAATCCACTACTAAAAAGATCTTTGGGTGGAATATTTGCCTTTTCCAGCAACAGTTTGCGGATCGAAGTTTTTTGATCTCCATATCTTTTATCTGCTACTTCAATACTGAGCTTTGCAATTTCAATAGGGGGAACCGCGAACCAATCGAAATGCAAAATTTCAAATAACATTTCATCACCCCCATAGGGGATATCATGTTCGGCGGCAATATACTTAAGCAGGAGAATAATTTTTTTAGCCAGCGGAATTTCCAGGATATTTAATTTCCTCTTGCTGTAAACGGGTATATTCTTAAGTTTAAAATAATGAGTCAATTCTTCGCCATATTTATTCTCCTTGTAAATGACGGCGATGCGCCCGGGATAAACACCTTCTCCAACTAATTTCTCCACTGCCACTGTTATGCCGATCATTTCCTGGCCCTGTGTTTCGTATTCAATTATTTGAGGATCATTGGCAAGTTGATTGATTTGTTCATTAGATGATATCAACTCCTTGCTCAATCCCTGCATTTGATTTACCAGCCGTTCCTCATTGCGATCTATAAGTGATTTTGAAATGTTTAAGATAGGCTGAGTAGACCGATAATTATTCTTTAGCAATACTGTAAGCAAGTCGTTTTTATAGCCTTCTGCAAACGCCAGCATATTTTCTACATTGGCCCCCTGGAAACGATAAATGCTCTGGTCGTCATCTCCCACCACAAATACGTTAGGCTTATCCCAATAGCTGATCAGCAATTGCACCAGCTTGTTTTGTGTACCACTGGTATCCTGGTATTCATCTACCAATATATATTGAAAACGTTCCTGGTAGTCTGCCAGTAGGTTTTTATTTTCTTCAAAGGCTTTGATCACCCAGTTGATCATATCATCAAAATCGTAGCGGTTATTTTTGCGCATCAATTGCTGAAAATGATCGAACTCGTTTACCGCAGCCTTGAGTTTTTCCATCTTTTCCTTTTGCTCGTCAATCTTGTCTTGTTTAAGATCACCCGCATTAAACTCCTTATACTTTCTTTTGTACCTGAATTCCTCTCTTCCCGGAAGGCCTTCAATGTACTCTTCTATTTTTTGAATGATGAAGGCCGGCGTCCAGCCTTCGCGTTTCATGTTACTGAATAAAGATTGCAGGTTGTTTACTTCAAAATACACATCCCCCCGGTATCTTTTCAATGCATGTTGCTTGGGAAATGCATCTATCAGCTCCTTAAAAAGTTGAATTTTTTCAAGTTCGGAGATAGGATCAAGTACCGTTTTTTCAAATAAAGAAAGGTTTTCCTGGATCACATCATTACAAAAGGCATGGAAAGTGTAAAGATTTACCTTATAGGCATCGGCTCCGATAAACTGCAATAACCTTTTGCGCATAGCCACAGCACCCGCATCGGTATAGGTAAGGCAAAGAATATTCTCCGGCGAAGTATCCGTTTCCAGCAATATTTTGCCAATACGGCTGGCGAGTATTTGCGTTTTACCTGTGCCCGGCCCTGCAATAACCATCACCGGACCTTCGATGCTATCTACCGCCTTTCGCTGCTGTTCGTTCAGCTTATTATATTCTTCCTGGAATTTTACACGCAGTTTTTCTTTTGCAAATGACATGAGCCAAAGATAATCATGAAAAGATGTATTCAATCACGCTGCTTTAACATGATCGTACCGGCACAATCACACCATAAAAAAGCCGCAACTTTTCTATATGCGGCTTTTAATTCTAAAATATGTTGAGATCGGCATTACCCAGGCATCCTGCTGATATACTTCTCTATTTGTTTAATCTGGTCAACCACCTGCGATGTAGTGGGCTTTTGCTCCTTAGCCCGGCGGAAGTAGTCCTTAGCCGCCCTGAACTCCCTTTTATTAATAAAAATCTGGCACATTTGTAAATATGCCGCAGCAGTATTTTCTTTATCGGGCAACCCGGCCCTGATGGCTTTACGAATGTATTCTTCGGCCTGCTTCATATTGCTCTTCTGCATAGCGATCGTCCCCAACTGAAAATATGCGGCGCCTTCTGTTTCCTTCATTGGCATACCCAGCGCCAGGCTTTTCTTCATCATGATTTCCGCCCCGTCAAAATCCTGCTTAAACATGGACAGGTTCGATTTTAAAAAATAGTATACACTTCTTACAGGTTTAATGAGCAGACCGGGATATTTAATGGAATCCAGCACACTTTGCGCACCGTCAATATCGCCATCTTCCATATAACCCTGGATCAGTCGCATAGGTCCAAACAAAAAATGACTAACAACTGCAACCAGCGCCACAAGATATAGGGCAAATGCCGGCCAAAATCCGGAATAAATATTAACCACAATGGCTAATGCCAGGGCCAGAAAACCCAAAGGCAATCTGTATTTAATAACCAGGTTGTAAAACTTCATACGCACTTTTTAGGGGTGCAAAGATAGGGAAGGAGAATGGGAAAGCGGAAGAGAAATGAAAAAGTGCTTTTGCAAACAGTGAGTTAATCTTTGGCATCGTTGATTTCCAGCCAATAACCATCCGGGTCGCGGAAATAAATTTGTTTAACGCCATCTACTCGGTTGGTTACAGCATTTTTTTCGCCCGCCCAGTTTTCATATTCGATATTATTTTTTTGAAGCAGTATAGTAAATTCCGGCACGGAAGCAACAGTAAAACATAAATGGGTGTTTTTATCGTGCGCTGTTACTTCCCTGGCCCCTTGTATCAGGTGCAGGTGACTCTTTGGTCCAACGCTGAACCAGGTATGCCTGCCATCATGAAAGGGTTCGGGAATAGTGTCGAGTCCCACGATACCTGCATAGAAAGCGGTACTGATTTTCAGGTCAACAACATATTGAGCAATGTGATTGAGTAAGGGCTTTTGTTGGTTTTGCCCGTAAATTTTCGCAAAAGAGCACAGAACAACTGCCGCCAGTAGCATTTTTTTCATAATGTTTCCATTTGAAAAGGAAAGATAATCACTAAAACTGTTATTTTTGCCCCCCAATTAAATATTGGTCCCGTAGTTCAATGGATAGAATAGGAGTTTCCTAAACTCTAGATACAAGTTCGATT
>DASUFG010000320.1:0-6166 GCA_036274715.1 Agriterribacter sp. | reverse complement strand
TAAATACCCTTTCGTCATACATGATATAATTGAGCACAAAATCAATTAAAGGCATGGATGTTAAAAAAGAATAGACCTGCAATTGTGTAGGCTTCATCCAGGGTTTCATGCTTCAACCTCCGCTTTCCGGGTTATTAATGGTATACTTATACACCGTTCCGTTTGCGTTTCATTGATCGTCAAAGGGTGGTGGGTAAGCAAATAATACCTGTTTACCAGGTTATCGAGTCCCGCTTCATAATTAATATGATCGGTTATTATTTTCGGCTGAATATTGTTTTTTATTTCCAGCACCCCGGTGCCATTTGATTGAATGACAATCTGAAGGGGAGCATTTTTATTGAGTGCATTCAGTGTAAAACTGTTTTCAATAATAACCTGCAAGGTTAGCGGCGGAATCGATTGCCACTTATCATTTTCATGCACGGCAATTGCTAACTGCAAAGCATCACCATATCTCACACGCAATAAATAATAATACGAGTCAACAAACTTAAGTTCTGTTTCAAGGGTCACCAGTTGATCAGCCTCATTGCGCAGCATATAACGATATACTTTGCTCATCTCATCAAGGAATTTCTCAGCTTCCTGCTCATCTTCACTAATAAGGCTCGACAAAGCGTTGAGACTGTTAAACAGGAAATGAGGGTTGACCTGGCTTTTTAGTCCCAACAACCGGCTTTGGTTATATGCTTTTGAGAGTTTTTCCGTCTCCTCCATGCTATCCTTCCAACTCTCGTACCCAGCTACACCCTCCATCAAAAAAGTAAGGAACACATTTACAATGCCCAAAGCGATACAGCTCCATATAAAAGCGTTTTCGTTAAAGCTATAACCATAAAAACCAATCCATTCATACCCCCCGAAAAGCAAGTACAGGAAAAGCGTAGTAAAAAGCCAAAAACTGAGGATCATAAAGACTAACTTTCTACTCACATCCTTCTCCAGGGGAAACCGCTTTTTCATCTTCACCGCCACGAAGCCACATAGTATAAAATCAATACATACCCCGGTCCCGGTTATGATGGTTGCCAATACAAAAATTTTCCAATCCGAAAAATAGAGGCTCCGGAAAATAACACTGTTCAGCACCATAGTAAAAGGAAGCATTACACACAACATCACTGTGTAATCCTTCCTTGTATATTTTGGTAATCTGACTTTCATACGTTATTACAAATTACCATCTTTTCCTTATTCAGCCCCAACTTCCCTATGAGTTGAGGATATTGACGTATCAACTGAGTAAAATACCGGGTGAATTGTGCAGGTCCGTCCTACAATCCAACCCAAGCCAGTTATTACAAGTTCTCATAATTTTCCGCCGTACCATTTTTGCCGATGCAGCATTTTTTCTCACTTCATTTCAACAGGTACCGGCGCCGGCACAATATTCTTAACCAGCATAATGTCCGCCTTGTAGGAGAGCCTGCACCACTCTCCCGCCCGGAGACCCGGTAGCGCCGGTAACCAGGATCATTTTTTTGTATTCATATTTTCATTTTTAGAAAAAGGCAAAAGGAATCGATCTTCACTGGAGCCAAAGATATAAGGCGGCGTTTCGAAAGCGTCATAGAAACCGCATGAATTGTCGGTTAGATGCAATGAATTGATTAAAAAAGGTTGGCAACGCCGGTCACTGGTTTAGGAATTTTACGTACATTTTCCTTTCATTGAATGTTATGCGCAAACCATGGGTCCCGGGATTTATTTCAACAATGCTGACCTTATATTCATATAGCCAACCGGCTCCTTCCATTCAATACAAAGACATGGTTTTTTCAGCAGTGTCGGTCAACAGGAACCTTGCCTACAAGAACGCGGCGGACGGAAAGCGATCCAAATATTACCTGTTAGACGTGTACCAACCCAATGGCGACTCTTCTTCCCTGCGCCCACTCATTATCTGGATACACGGTGGTGGCTTTAAGTTTGGCAATAAAAAGTCGAGAGGCATCCCGCTATGGAGTAAAGGCTTTGCCCAACGGGGTTATGTGTGCGCTGCAGTGAATTACAGGCTCAGTAAAAAAAACACGTTGTCTGATTATGCAGCCCTGGTAAATGCCTGTTCCGATGCTGTAGAAGATATAAACGATGCCGTCATTTTTTTGAAGCAAAACCATAAACAGTATCGTATTGATACCACGAAAATTGTATTCGCCGGTAACTCTGCCGGGGGCATCATAGCGCTCCAATCTGTTTACAGCAGTGCTTTGGAAAGAAAGCGATTGGCGAACCCGGCAGATTCCGCCACTGCTGAAACAACATATAATCCTGCAGGAATTGCCGCGGTGGTTAATTTATGGGGCGGACTGTTTGACAGCACCTGGTTACGCAATGCGAATGTTCCCATTGTAAGTGTGCATGGCAGTGACGACAAAATCGTTCCTTTTAACAGAACCGGGAATGGTGGTATTTACGGAAGTCTTATTATCCACCGTAATGCAGATTCATTACACATCAACAATAGTTTAAAAATTTTTGAAGGTTTTTCGCACGAACTGCAGAAAAATTTTAACCCGCTGTGGGTTGGGGGAAAAACTAAAGAACGCTGGCGGGAAGGCGGGCAGTTCGCCGCTGATTTTTTGTACGGTGTGATATTTAAGGGTACTGCTTGCCCGCAAAAAAAGATTGAACCCTTAATACCACATCAGTAGTGTATTCAGCATACCATGATCATTGGGTGGACCGGGAAGTGAAGATATAAATGGAATAGTCGTTTTTTAAGTCTATTTTTGCCGAAAATTACATGACGTATAGCGAAAAGTATTTAGCACTTACCGAGGTTCTGGAAGCAAGAAAAGCGAAATTTGGAGAAGCTCAAAGCGAAGTTCTGAAAGAGGAAGACCTTTTTAACCAGCAAATTTTCGACACCTACAATAAAGCGTTAAGCGGGTTGCAAAAAGCCCAGATTGACTTAAGAGATTTATTAAACTTCATTATTAAGCGCGGTAAAAAATTTTCCGATCAGATGCCTCAATAAAAATATTTATTGAATGTATGCTGAATGTTTCTGCAGCATGCCTGGTAGTGAATTAGTAAAACCGGTGAAAAAAGGCGGATGAGTTTTTTATTTGCTCACGGCGTATTGTTCCTTACCAGGGATTCACCTGCTATTGCCTTTTGGGTTGCAGTTTGATCTTTCTCCCGGCACAAGTTTGAAGTTTTGTTATCCTGTATCAACTATTATTGGACATCATTACCCGTCCGCAAATCAATGCGGGCAATAACACACCGGGCGTTATTAACAAAGCTTTGGTAAACCACTTCATCATATAACCATCTTAACCGCATTATTCATTTTAAAATGTTCGGTTATGAAAAAAACGATTACGTTGTTATGCACACTGGTTATATGTGCTGCTGCTTTTGCACAGCATGGTCATGATAGTTATGATGATTACCCGGCCAAATACACCAGGCCAGGCTATCCCGACCATGGTTACACTACCGATTTTTTGATACGCCAGAGAAATGAAACAATCGCTAAAATAAATTTCGGGTACGATGCCCGCATTCATTCGGTGCGGCACAGCCGCGCAAGATTGCACGAAAAAAAACGTGCTATAGCACGGCTTGAGAAGGAAAGAAAGGATCGTATAAAAATGGCCTATGCATTTTATGATCTTAAAAACAAACGCAACCATCCATACAGGCAACAAGGAAGCTACGCCATTCACTAATTTCTCTCCCCAAAAAAATATAATCCCCTGCGTTAACAGGGGATTATACTTCACAAAAGAGGTTTCAATTGTACTATACCATAGTAAAGGTTTCAAGAAATTTCGTGGTGAAATTTCCTTTCCTGAAATCTTCATTGCGCATCAGCTGCTGATGAAAGGGTATGGTTGTTTTTACTCCTTCAATAACATATTCACTTAACGCACGGCTCATGGTATTAATAGCCTCTTCCCTTGTACGGGCAACAGCTATTATTTTTGCGATCATCGAATCGTAGTAAGGTGGAATTACATAACCCGCGTAGGTGTGGGAATCTATACGAACCCCATGTCCACCAGGCTGGTGTAACACCGTGATTTTTCCGGGTGAAGGGCGAAAATCGTTGTAAGGATCTTCCGCATTAATGCGGCATTCTATCGCATGCATCTCCGGGTAATAGTTTCTGCCCGAGATGGAATCGCCCGAAGCGATTTTAATCTGTTCTTTGATCAAATCAAAATTGGTAACTTCCTCGGTAACGCAATGCTCAACCTGGATACGGGTATTCATCTCCATGAAATAAAAATTCTTGTGCTTATCCACAAGAAATTCTATGGTTCCCACGCTTTCATAATTAATAGCAGAAGCCGCTTTTACTGCTGCCTCTCCCATTTTTTCACGCAGGTCGTTGGTCATGAATGGTGACGGCGATTCTTCCACCAGTTTCTGGTGACGGCGCTGAATGGAACAATCCCTTTCACTCATATGACAAACTTTGCCATAGCTATCGCCTGCTATTTGAATTTCGATATGCCGCGGTTCCTCCACAAATTTTTCCATGTATACCCCGTCATTTTTAAACGAGGCAGCCGCTTCCGTTTTGGCAGTTGTGTAGGCCTTTTCCATTTCGCTTTCTTCCCAAACCACGCGCATGCCTTTACCACCACCCCCGGCGGTTGCTTTTAAAATTACAGGATAGCCAATTTCTTTGGCTTGTCCTTTCGCTTCATCAACACTCTCCAGCAATCCCTTCCCGCCCGGTACTACAGGAACTCCAGCCTTAATCATGGTTTCCTTTGCCGTGATTTTATCGCCCATTGCGGTAATCATCTCAGGCCGGGGACCAATAAACTTGATACCATGTTCGCAACAAATTTGCGCAAACCTGGCATTTTCGGCCAAAAATCCATACCCTGGATGAATGGCGTCGGCATTAGTGATTTCAACCGCAGCCATGAGATGAGGTATATTGAGGTAGGAATCAACGCTTGGCGGACGTCCGAGGCACACCGCTTCATCGGCAAACTTCACATGCAAACTATCTTTATCGGCGGTAGAATATACAGCCACGGTTTTTATGCCCATTTCCCTGCAGGTGCGGATGATCCGCAGTGCAATTTCGCCACGATTTGCAATAAGTATTTTCTTGAACATTTAGTCAATTTGAAGATTCTGGAATTTGAGAATTTGAAAATTAATGGTAGTCGCTTAAAATGAGATGCCCATTTTCACATTCACACATTTTCAAATTTTCAAATTAATTGGGTTCTACCAGGAACAAAGGTTGATCGTACTCCACAGGGCTCGCATCTTCTACCAATACTTTTATGACTTTGCCACTCACCTCACTTTCTATTTCATTAAAAAGCTTCATGGCTTCAATAATACATACCACCTTACCCGTGGTTACATCATCGCCCACTTCAACAAACAGGGGTTTATCGGGTGCGGCACGGCGATAAAAAGTGCCTATCATCGGACTTTTAATAGTAAGGAGATTATCTGGTTTAGGTTCAGCCGCTGGTTTAGCTTTTTCGGGCGCTGGTTCTGCTGCCGCCGCAACGGCATAAGATTGTACAGGCGGGGCGGCTGACACAACCTGTGTAACGTGCTCTTCTTTTTGTCTGATGGTAACCTTGAAATCCTTTTCTTCTATGCTAATTTCTCCAATATTCGACTTGTTGATGATTTTTATCAACTCCTGAATTTGTTTAAAATCCATGTGGGGTGAGTTTAATTATTGAATCGCCTTTTTTGAAACCGGCGACTAAGATAGGAATTCAGTATAAATATACCCAAAAATCAGTTTTTTACTCTTTCTACGTATTCGCCGTTTTTGGTATTAATCCTGATCAGTTCCCCTTCTTCTACAAATAAAGGCACCATTACAGTTGCGCCGGTCTCAATGGTAGCAGCTTTTAACGTGCGTGTCGCGGTATCGCCTTTAATGCCCGGCTCGCTATATGTAACTTGCATCACAATCTTGTCGGGTAATTCTACACTCATGGGCAGTTCGGTTTCCGTATTCACCAACACGGACACTTCCTGGGCATCTTTTAAAAATTGCGGAGCGTCTATAAGAGACTCCTCCACGGCAATTTGCTCAAAAGTTTCACTATCCATAAAATTATAGCCCGTATCATCTTTGTATAAAAACTGGTAATTTTTTCTTTCTACTCTTACCGGGTAGATGCTATCCCCCGAATTCCAGGTTTTTTCAATACTT
>DASUFG010000319.1:0-9074 GCA_036274715.1 Agriterribacter sp. | reverse complement strand
AATAAGTATCCTCCTTCAATAAGGATATAACCTATCAGGAAAAGCCAAATCCATGCAGATTTTACACGGTGACTTACCAGGTAATTGGCAAAAAGAATGGTAGTCATGAGCATGGTGATAATGATGGCTAGCCCGTAGGCGGCTTCCATGCGGGATGAAGTTTGAAAGTACAATACTACTCCAGAGCATCCCAGAAACAGCATAGTGTTTACCCAGGGAATAAACAACTGCCCTTTCTCTTCAGATGGATACCTTATTTTCAAGCGCGGCCAAAGGTTAAGACGCATGGCCTCGCCTATAAGTGTAAATGAGCCGGATATCATGGCCTGGCTGGCGATAATGGCGGCAGCGGTTGCTATTATTACGCCTGGAATAATAAACCAGTCGGGCATCAGATCAAAAAATGGATTAATGGAAGAATGAATGCCTGCAGGAACATTAAGGTTATGCTTTAGCAAACTGGCGCCCTGCCCCAGGTAATTTAGCAGGAGACAACTCTTCACAAATATCCATGAAATGCGGATATTTTCTCTTCCACAATGGCCAAGGTCGCTGTACAATGCTTCCGCACCGGTGGTACATAAAAAAACAGCTCCCAATATCCACAAGGCACCGGGGTTTGAACTTAGCAACTTTATTGCATACCAGGGGTTAAAGGCCCTGAGAATGGAAAGATCATCAAAAAGATGCCACATGCCCATCACCGCCAGCATCGTAAACCAGATACCCATTACAGGCCCAAAAAACTTTCCGATCGAAGCCGTTCCAAATTGCTGCAGAAAGAAGAATGCCGAAACAATAAATAAAACAATATAAATAATGTACTGGCTAACGTTATGAAAGATGGGAACTTTTTGCAAGCCCTCAATAGCGGAGGTGATTGTAATTGGAGGAGTAATCATACCATCTGCCAACAATGCGGCGCCCCCGATCATAGCAGGAATCACCAGCCATTTACGTCTGCGACGAACAAGGGTATACAATGCGAAGATGCCTCCTTCTCCCTTATTGTCTGCCCTAAGCACCAATATTACGTACTTGATGGTAGTTTGAAGGGTAATTGTCCAAATAATGCAGGAGAGGCTGCCCACAATCAGATCTTCAGTAATGGCCCTGCCGGTAATGATGGCATTAAACACATACAGGGGAGATGTTCCTATATCGCCATAAATAATTCCAAGTGCAATAACTAGGCCGGCTACGGTAGCTTTGTTGGTATATTTGCCCACGGCTGAAATACTGATTAAGTTATTCTAATCTTCTAACTCCAAACGCCAAAGGTATAAGCTAAATTACAATCGTAAATAGAAAGTTCTGCAAGCATCACCGCTGTACACATCAAACAACCCGACGATAGCAAAATTATATGTTTGGTTAAAAAAACCGTTATGCCATATTCAATCACTAAAAACCATCTAATTTGCAACTCAGATACGTATATTTAATGATAAAATCAATTTTAAATGGGGCATAAAAAAATAACGATATCGGCTATGATGATACTGGCCCTCCCAATTTTGGCCTCGTCCCAAAGGATCTATTATTCAGAACCAGACAGGGAGGACTACCGACAGATAAATTTCGAGATTATTGGTAAAGTAGGCAGCAATATCGCAGTGTATAAAAATTACAGGTCAAAAAACGACTTATCCATATTTGATCAGGAAATGAAATTAAAAAATAAAATCGGGCTTGATTTTTTACCAGAAAAACTGATAAATGTGGATTTTGTTCCTTATCCGGATTTTTTTTTCATGATATATCAATATCAAAAAAGAAACATTGTGTATTGCAGTGTGGCAAAGATTGATGCTGATGGACAAAAATTGTTAGGGCCAGTGGACATTGACACCACCCACATTGGTGGCGCCAGTGACAATAAAATTTATTCCACCATATATAGTGAAGACAAAAAAAAAATAGTTGTATTTAAGATCAATAAACGCAACGACAGGAACTATGTATTTACAACCCTCCTCTACAACGACAAGATGGAGTTCCAGAAAAAAAGCAGCTTGCCGGTAGTGATGCAAAAAAAGGATGCCGTGTTCAGCGATTTTATAGTTGATAATGATGGGGATTTTGTTTTCACACGCTGCACCAGAAACGGAAGCCGGGATTATATTTCACAAATGGATTTGCTTAGAAAGCCGGCGATGCTGGACAGTTTTCAGGTAAATAATATTCCGCTTACGAATAACTTTCTTGATGAAGTTAAAATTAAGGCCGATAACATCAACAAAACGTACCTGATCAGCTCGTTGTTTTACAGGCAACGGCACGGTAATGTAGATGGCCTGTATATTGCTGTATGGGATAAGGCAAATGATCGGATAAAAGCAGAAGCCTACAACATATTTGATGATGAATTAAAGGAAAATGCAAAGTCTGAGAATACGTCGGCCAAAACCGCGTTTAATGATTATTTCATCAAACAGATATTCCCGAAAAGAGACGGTGGATTTTTAATTGTATCTGAACTATTTTTCACTTCATCGCATGGCAATAACTGGAACCGCTACGACTACTTGTACAGCCCCTACGGCATGAGCCCATATTCTTCGTATAATAACTATTGGAGCCCTTATGGCGGATACGCCAATTCATGGAACAGGTGGAACAATGGTTTCAGCACACGGTATTACAGTGAAAATATTGCTTTGTTTTCTTTCGATGCCAACGCGAGTATTGAGTGGACGAATATACTGCATAAAAGCCAGTTTGACGATAACTCGGAGGATGGATTGTCTTATCTCATATACAACACAGGCGGACAGATCAATTTTTTATACAACCAACTTGAAAGAAGGCTCAAATTGTTAACGGAAGGGAGCGTTGGACCCGATGGCCAGATAAATCGCGCGCCAACCCTTAAAAACCTGGATAAGGATTTTGAATTTTTGCCCAAATTTGGTAAGCAGATCGGAGCGAAACAGGTTATTATGCCATGTTTATACAGGAATTATATTTGCTTTGCAAAGATTGACTTTTAAAAAGTATCCCTTTGATAAACTCTTTCAAAACCAATTCGCCGGTTAATGTTGTTTTATTGCTGGCGTATGCATTTATACTGAAGTGGTACTCCTTTCTGCATCCCCACGTTCCCAGTCCCCAGGTAACGGATGGGTTTCTATACCATAAATTTTTGAATTTTCTGGCACCCATCGGTCAAACCGTCCCGGTTATTTATCCCTTAATCGTATTGGTGTTCACCCTAACCCAGTCGATCACATTCAACAATATTATCAATAATGAAAAGTTGTTGCCGAGGCCAAATTACCTTCCAGCAGTTTCATACATAATCATTACTTCACTTTTCCCGGAATGGTGCCAGTTATCATCAACGCTTATAGTTAATACCTTAATGGTATCTGTTTGGGCTATTCTTAGCAGGTTATTCAACCATCCCCGGCCTAAAGCCCAGTTGTTTAACACAGGTATAATCGTTGGTCTCGCCTCATTTTTCTATTTCCCGGCAATTGGCTTTTCAATACTCCTGTTTGCAGCATTAATTAACTTAAGGCCATTTCATTTCAGCGAGTGGCTTGTAGCGCTATTGGGTATCCTCACTCCTTATTATTTTTTGTTTGCAATTATTTTCCTATCCGGCAGTTGGAATCCATTAACCTACCTTCCGTCTGTTTCCGTTAGTTTTCCCAAATTTCTACAGGATATTTGGGCGTGGGGTGGTATTATGTTGCTTGTGGTGCCCTTTTTAATCAGCGGTTTCTATATCCAGCATAATATTCTTCGCATGCTGATACAGGTGCGTAAAAGCTGGAGCCTTATGCTTGTTTACCTGCTCATTGCATTGCTTATTCCATTTGTCAATTTTACATCTACTTTTGAATACTGGATTTTATGCGCCTTACCATTTGCCGCATTTCATGCCTATACTTTCTTTTATGCAGAGAAAAAATGGTTGTCTCTTGTTTTACACTGGTTGCTTGTAATTTTTGTTCTTGCATTAAATATATGGATAGGTCTACCTGCCGGAGGTTGATTCCTGTAAAGCAACCGGGCTTGATGGTAAGCCACCTCCTTACGAAAGGGAATTCAAGCCCTCACCTGTTATCAGAGGATTTTGATACCCAACTGTTTATACGGTTTTAATAAATCGGCATCAGGGTCTAGCTCTGTAATTAGAATATCGATGGCGCTTGCCGGACAAACTTTTATTTGTTGCGTTGAGTTTATTTTTTCCGAAATAGAAAGAACCACCACTTTTTTTGACGTTTTTATCATCGCCTGCTTCATCTGCACCACATCCCAGTCGTTATCCGTCAATCCATCTGTCGCATCAAAAGCATTTACACCAAGCAAGCAGATATCTGCTCTTATTTGCTGGATCTTTGCGATAGCTTCACCCCCCACTGTTATTTTAGCATTTTTAGAAAGTTTATCGCCTATAACTATAATCTCAATATTAGGATGATGGGCATACTCGAACGCGGCAGGTATGCTTGCCGTTACAAAAGTTGCCTGCAGATCTTTAGGTAATATTTTCGCTAATTCTATTATGGTAGTACCACCCGATGTAAGCACAAACATGCCATCTTGAATAAGATTTAATGCTTTATAAGCAATTGTCTTTTTTTCATCAACTGAATACACATTCTGGGAAGAGACGCCCTGGTGAAAGGAATTGGATAAAGCACCTCCATGCACTTTTATGATCTTACCCTCCTGCGACAGATCAAGCAGATCCCGCCGGATCGTATCTTCAGAAACCTGCATTTGTTCACTTAAATGGGACGACAGGACTTTATTGTGGAGGTTGACCTGGTGAAGAATATAAGCCTGGCGTTCTTCTTTAAGCATATAATGTTCCTTTTTTCAAACTTATATATAAAAATGCAAACTTTCGTGTCATGTAAATTTGGGACGATTGTTCATGTGCGCTTCTATTGCCTTTCGTACACTCTTCTTCTCATCAATGAGCTTTTGAGCAGCCTCCTCATCAATATTCAGTTCATCCATTATGATACGTACACCGCGTGCAATCAATTTACGATTACTCAATTTCATATCTATCATTTTATTACCCTGAACCCTCCCTAACTGAATCATTACGGTGGTAGAGATCATATTCAATACTAATTTTTGTGCAGTTCCTGCTTTCATCCTTGTACTGCCGGTTAAAAACTCAGGCCCAACAATTACTTCGATGGCATGTTCGGCTGCATTTGCCAGTGGAGTGTGCGGGTTACAGGTAATGCAACCGGTTAGTATCCCTCTTTTTTTTGCCGATTTAATTCCGCCTATTACATAAGGCGTTGTACCAGATGCCGCTATTCCCAGTATACAATCAAAGGGATGAAGTGCATACTCTTCGAGGTCCATCATAGCCTGTTCCGTATTGTCTTCAGCAAATTCAACGGCATTCCGGATAGCGTTATCACCGCCTGCTATTATCCCTATTACCCAGTCATCGGGCACACCGAAAGTGGGCGGACACTCCGATGCATCCAATATGCCAAGCCTCCCACTGGTACCAGCGCCTATATAAAATAGCCTCCCTCCTTTTTTCATCCTTTCTACAGCTGCAGCGGCAAATCTCCCTATCTGGGGAATAGCTTTCGCCACCGCAGACGGAACAATATGATCCTCACTGTTCATTCCTTCAAGAAGCTGCTGAATGTCCATCTTTTCAAGATCCCCGAAACGCGAAGACATCTCCGTTATTAGCATTACAGTGGATTTAAATCAATATAAAAATTGCATAAAGTTGCAAAATAATAATCATTTAACAGCTAAAACACGCACAAATAATTAAAAACGCGCACAAAATTGGAGTTGATGCTTCTCGCGCTCAATCCAAACAGATTCAAACAATTGTCATTAATCATTAACCTCATACCTTTGCTTCAATTACGTTTTAACACTTATATACACTATGAAATTTGGAGTAGTTGTTTTCCCGGGATCGAACTGTGATGCCGACATGATCAATGCATTAAGAGACGACCTTGGCTATGAAGTCGTTGAACTCTGGCACAAGGACAGGGACCTTAGCATTTTCGACAGTCAGGATTGTATTGTTTTACCAGGGGGGTTTTCGTACGGAGATTACCTGCGTTGCGGGGCAATTGCGAGATTCAGCCCCATGATGCAAAGTGTGATATCCTTCGCCCAAACCGGAGGTAAAGTTTTAGGTGTTTGCAATGGTTTTCAAATACTTTGTGAAGCAGGTTTGCTACCTGGTGTTTTGCTACGTAACGAAAACATGAAATTCGTTTGCAAAAACATCTTCATAAAAGGTAAAGATGGAGTGCCCTTAAAAATTCCGCTAGCCCACGGAGAAGGTCGATACTATGCAGACGAAAAAACGCTTGATATACTGGAAAAGAACAACCAGGTTATTTACCGCTATTGTGATAAAAATGGCATGGTGAACCCTTCTGCAAATCCCAATGGAAGCCTTCGTAACATAGCAGGAATCACCAACATCACGCGCAACGTTTTTGGCATGATGCCGCATCCTGAAAGGGCTTGCAACATGGCCCTGGGAAATATTGACGGACAACAGGTTTTTAAAGATTTATTTCTTTCAGAAAAAACCTATGCACCAGTCTCTTTTTGACAAATTGTTAAGGCTTTTTATACGAAATTTGTAAGGTGTATATTTTAATATGCGTTCACTATTATGAAAAGAATTACGATAACCCTTTCCCTGCTTTTTTTTGCCAATATCATTTTTGCACAAACTGGCTCCGCCCGAATGGTAAATTGGAATTTTGCATCGAAAAAAATAAATGACAACACGTATGAAATTCGATTCACTGCCGATATAAATGGTAAATACCACATATATGCGCAAAATGTTGGTGTTGAAGGACCCGTGGCTACCTCCTTTACGTTTACAAAAAATCCAATGCTTAGTTTAGATGGCAAGGTTAAAGAAATAGGCAGGATGATAAAAAAACATGAAGCGGTTTGGGGCGGCGATGTAAAATATTATGAAAACAAAGTAGAGTTCGTTCAGGTGGTGAACCTAAAAAAGAATATTAAAACCAACGTGGGAGGATCTGTAGAATTTATGGTGTGCGATGATAAGGAATGCCTGCCTCCATCTGAAGTGGCATTCAAGGTTAATGTTGGAGGATAAATATACCAAAAGGTATTTTGTGATGGAGGAAGTGGGAATTAAAAAAGGGTTGTATAAAATTCATACAACCCTTTTTGATTCAGGTAAATGTAATTATAATGCAATTTGTTTTTCCTGCATCATTTTACGCAGGTTGATTAAACCATAACGCATACGCCCCAATGCGGTATTAATACTGC
Organism: Agriterribacter sp.; assembly: GCA_036274715.1. Classification (GTDB taxonomy): domain Bacteria; phylum Bacteroidota; class Bacteroidia; order Chitinophagales; family Chitinophagaceae; genus Agriterribacter. The sequence continues at coordinate 1,787 of DASUFG010000319.1, read as the reverse complement.
AGTCAGTTAACGTAGCAATTTCTTTGAAACTTAATTCGGCGTAATGCCTTAAAACAATCACTTCTCGTTGATCTTCGGGGAGATGATCAAGCATATCGCGAACGCGATCATGACTTTGACGCTGCATCATACGACGGTCAACGCCATCTTCGGAAAAGTTGATCACTTCAAAAATGTCACGATCATCACCGGTTTTGATCGCGGGTGTGCGTTTTACTTTACGAAAATGATCAACGCAAAGGTTGTGAGCAATACGCATTGCCCAAGGCAGGAATTTTCCTTCTTCTGTGTAACGTCCACTCCGAATAGTGTCGATAACTCTGATAAAAACATCCTGGAAAATGTCTTCAGCCAGATACTTGTCTTTTACAAGCAGAAAAATGGAAGTGAAAATTTTGTCCTTGTGACGGACAATTAGAATTTCTAGCGCTGATGCATCTCCATTCATAAAGAGATGAATCAATTGCTGGTCAGGCAAATTGGTTAGGGGTTTCATAAACTTCTACGGTTTTTAATGGTTGGGATTTTGATATCCCCAATAGCATATTATAAGAAGTAGAAGTTAATACCAAATAGGCGGTAATGATTTAAATTCTAGTTTCTTTCGTATGATATTGGGACTGCTAAAATATTGCTTTTTTTCAAATAACCAAACTTTTGTTAAATAAATTTCGATTAACATTTGAAAAACTTCGATAAACAACAAAATATTAAATAAATCACCTCCCACGCAATAAATCATCAATCGGGGTTTCTATTTGTGACCGCATTGTGTAAACTAAACAATTTAGTATTAATTTTGGGGAACGTTTATGATCACAACATCGTCCAGGAAAAATAACAAAGCCGCGCAACAAAATAATAAAAGCATATTTATTAGGGGCGCAAGGGTACATAACCTCAAAAACATTACCGTAGAAATTCCAAGGAATAAACTCGTAGTAGTAACAGGTGTATCCGGGTCTGGAAAATCATCACTCACAATTGATACTTTATTTGCAGAGGGGCAACGAAGATATGCCGAAAGCCTGAGTGCGTATGCCCGCCAGTTTTTAAACCGGATGAATAAGCCTGATGTAGATTTTATTAAAGGCTTGTGCCCCGCTATAGCCATCGAACAAAAAGTAATTACGCGTACGCCCCGCTCCACGGTAGGTAGCATGACGGAAGTATATGATTACCTGCGTTTGCTTTATGCAAGAATAGGAAAAACCATTTCACCTGTTAGCGGAAAGGAAGTAAAAAAAGACGATGTAAAAGATGTGCTGGCAGCCATTGCCAACCAGCAAACAGGCGATAAGGTACTGATACTGTCTCCGTTCAGGCTGCAGGGTAAAAGAAACATCCGGGAAGAATTGAACATCCTGCTTCAAAAAGGATTTTCAAGACTATACATGGTTACGGAAGCAGGCAAGGGTGAAATCGTACGCGTTGAAGAAGCGCTTGAGCTTAAAGAAGCAGAATTAAAAAAACGCTTCAGCGTTGGTCTTTCACCATTCTCGATTTGCATTTTGATTGACCGGATTGTTGTCAAGGAATTTGATGAAGATGATCAACATCGTTTAGCCGACTCTGTTAGCACTTCTTTTTTTGAAGGAGAAGGTGAAATGATTCTTGAAGTGAATGGTACTAAACAATTACATTTCTCCAATAAATTTGAGCAAGACGGAATAAAATTCGAGGAACCTATCCCTAACCTCTTTTCCTTTAATAACCCTTACGGCGCGTGCCCGGTATGCGAAGGCTTTTCTCAAGTACTGGGAATTGATGCCAACCTGGTAATACCC
>DASUFG010000318.1:0-7727 GCA_036274715.1 Agriterribacter sp. | reverse complement strand
TGGTGAAAAGAACTTTTTGTTCCTTTCCTGTTCATAATTTTTTGCAAATCAAGGAGCAGATGCTGGACTGGGCTAACCAGTTCAGCATTTGCTGTTTTTTAGATGATCACCAGTATCATCTTGCCGGTAATAATTTTGAATGCGTGCTGGCTGTGAATGCTGAACGTTTTCTTAAAACCAGCTATGGTACCGCATTTGAACAACTCCGCGCGTTTACAGATGAAAACCAGGATTGGTGTTTCGGGCATTTAGCGTACGATCTCAAAAACGAAACGGAAAAACTGGAATCTGGAAATAGGGATTCCGTGCAGTTTGACGACCTCTTCTTTTTCATCCCGGAAATTATTTTGATACTTCGCCAGGAAGAATTGCTCGTAGGCGTTAAAGATCGGCGTCACGAAGCTATTGCCAACGCTGTCTTTCATACAGCGTCTTCTCCTGCACAGCAATCTGCACGGCTCGAAATTACAAGCCGGTTTAACAAAGAGGCTTATATAGCAACGATCCATCATTTACAAGAGCACATATTGCGTGGCGACTGTTACGAGATTAATTTTTGCCAGGAATTTTATAACGACAATGCCCGGGTTGACCCATTGCAACTGTACAGGTTATTAAGTAAAGAATCGCCCAATCCATTTTCCTGTTATTATAAGCTGGAGGACAAATATTTGGTTTGTGCCAGCCCCGAACGCTATCTCCGAAAAATGGGTAACAAGGTGTTCTCTCAGCCAATCAAAGGCACTGTACGGCGAAACAGCAGTCACCCGGAACAAGATGCAATGAACCGGGGAACTTTGCAGCAAAGCGCTAAGGAACGTTCCGAAAACATCATGATCGTAGACCTGGTAAGAAATGATTTGGCAAGAGTTTGCAAACCCGGTAGTGTAAAGGTGGATGAATTATTTGGCATTTATTCGTTTCCCCAGGTGCATCATATGATATCGACCATAAGCGGCGAATTAGAAAAAGATTGTCATATTGTGGATCTCCTAAAAGCTACTTTTCCAATGGGGAGTATGACCGGTGCACCTAAAAAGCGGGTGATGCAATTAATTGAGCAATACGAAGAATCAAAACGTGGATTATTTTCCGGTGCAGTCGGCTATATTACTCCTCAAAAGGACATGGATTTTAATGTAGTGATCAGAAGTATCTTATATAACGCATCTAAAAGCTATCTTTCCTTTCATACGGGTTCTGCCATAACGTACTACAGCAAAGCGGAAGATGAATACGAGGAGTGTTTACTGAAAGCAGCCGCAATAAAAAAAGTGCTGAATGATTAATCCAGCACCTTTTATTCCTTTTATTTCAAACTATTTATTTTCTTTTGATGTCCTTGCCATCTTTTGATGTTATAATAGCCTTTGGCTTGGGGAGGCTTATCGCTGCGGGATAGTCTTTAGTATCACTTCCAATCATGCTGTTGTTGCCGTTCATCATCACTTCGATGGATTCGCTTAATATATCTTCCCGTTTTTCATTGAATTGCTCCATTTTATCTTTTGGCAGCCTCATATCGTAACCATTCACCACCACTTCTTTGTCAAAACCAGGGTTATATCGGTTGAATTCGGTTATCTCCATATCCAATTTTCTCGCGATTACTTCGGTATTGTATTTTCCGCTGACGCGTAATACAGTTGAGCTGTTCAAATTCTCAGCAGTTAGTTTTTCCATATTTAGCAAAGGAATCTCGTCGGCTTCCTGCAGAATAAATTGCGCGGCCACGAACTTTTTAACGTGAGCCCTCGATTCGGCCGGCAGGTAGTATTGAAGTTTCCAGAAATCACGACTGTTGCTTTTTCGGATGGCACTTTCAACCCTTGAGGCGCCCCCATTGTAAGCGGCTATTACCAACAGCCAGTCGTTAAACTGTGCGTATAAAGCTTTGAGATACCTGGCGGCCGCATGGGTACTTTTTGTAAGATCGCGCCTTTCATCCTTGTGTCGATTGATCGTCAAGCCCATTGTTCTTCCTGTTGAGGCCATAAATTGCCAGGGCCCCACTGCTCCTTTAGGTGAGTATGCCGAATTCGACAATTCTGATTCAATGAGGGCAAGATATTTTAAATCTGCAGGAAGGCCATAACTAGTCATTATTTTGTCAATAACTATTAACTTCCGGGAAAATTTTGTTACAATTTTCTCGAGATAGGCTTCATTCTTTTTTTGATAAGCTTGCACAAATGAAACAGACATTGGATGCAGTTGCCGGTACATGTTTTGCTTAGCCAACTTAGCCAGCGCCACATTTTCGGTCGCTGCATTCGCAGGTTCTGTCTTCAACTCTTCTACTGTAATGGCCTCAGTGGAAGTGCCTGATGGGGAACTTGCAGCTGCGGCTACCACTATTTCAGTAGTAACTAAACTGGTGTCGATTTGCCCAGGGTCGAAATTGTTCTGAAGTTCTTTGCCTTTTACAGTAAAAGAAAACGAGGAAACAAGGGCGAAACAACCAAAACCTTTTAATAACATCTTTATCATAACTCAATTCTTTGGTTTGCTCCCGTTTTGCAATAATGATTCCAAAAAAGGAGGGTACAAAATAATTGGTTGATTCACAGGGGGTAATGAATTCTTAACGGATTGTGAAGTTTTATCAGAGGTATTGAACGAAGTGAAACAAATGTAGCCTCCGAAAATGACTTGTCATAGTTTTAAGCCAAAACTATGCCATGATTAATGGTAAAAACCGATGAAATGATCGCAAATTGCTGCCGTATTGGCGTAAATCGGAATCAATGGCAGCCTTTTATTGTTTTAGGAAAGCAAAATGTCCCGAAATACGACTCTGAAATCTACCAGATCGATGCAAACTCCGGTTTATGGAACCCTAATAGCCATATTAGTTTTTCCAACAATTGAATCTGCAGGCGGCAAGTTATGAGGTCCGAAACCAGGGATATTTGAGCCAATTTGGACTTTTGAGTATATAAAACACCAATATTCCTTAGCCAGGTTTCTGAACCGAAAATCACCATTTAGTATTTTATAAGGATACTTAAAATCAAAAACCTATTGTTTAATTATAGCAGGGCAACCTCTACTTCGGCTACCTGAAGAAAAATTATTCGGAATGATGTTTTTTTCTACCTTTGCACACCAATAAATAAAAAGCATGTTGATTTAACAGGGTTTGTGAAGTTGGGGATATGGTTTTATTGTGGGAGTAATGCTTTATCAATAGCTAAGGCAGATCACAAAAGTTCTTTCGAAATTGTAAAATAATATTTCTTCCCCGGAAGAATGGACCCTTAGCTCAGCCGGTTAGAGCATCTGACTCATAATCAGAGGGTCGCTGGTTCGAGCCCAGCAGGGTCCACACTATTCAACCTACTATTGGATAGTAGCAAAACGAGTCCGGTACATTTTCAGCGTAAACAAGGTTGTTTTGAATTTGAAATGATAATCGCTTTATAGTCACCCTCTTTAACCTTTTATTAACCTGTTGCGGAATACATTTGTCACTCAATTAAATTTATGAAGCGTTTCTTACTGGTTATTTCTTCGATAGTATGGGTTAATTTTTTATTTGCACAAACAGAAATTGAAACCACTTCCAAAAAGAAAGATTGGAGTAAGGTTAAACTTACCGGCCGGGCGGCCGATCATTTTATGATTCAATTTGGTTATAACGGTTGGGCAGGTAGTCCCGATTCGATCAGAAACGGGGGGTTTAACAGAACTTTTAATATGTATTTCATGTTTGATTTCCCATTTAAATCTGATCCCAGGTTTAGCGCTGCAATAGGAGCCGGGATGGGTACCGATAATATGTATTTCAAAGAAACAACGATTGACCTTAGAAGATATCCGTTAAGCTTCAACCGCGACACGATAAACTCATATAAAAAATTTAAGATAGCCACTGGCTATTTGGAAGTACCCATCGAACTTCGCTTTGCCAGTAACCCGGTGAATTATAATAAAGCGTTTAAAGTGGCCTTAGGAATTAAAGTGGGAACAATGATAGATGCCCACACCAAGGCCAAAGTAGAACGGGACGCGGAAGGATACGGTGGATATACTGAAAAAATAAAGGACAAGCGGAATTTTAACACCACCCGGCTTTCTGGAACGCTAAGGGTAGGATATGGGGTGTTTTCTGCTTTTGGGTCTTACCAGTTTAACCAATTTATTAGGGAAGGTTTTGGTCCCGATGTGAAGCCCTATGTCATCGGTTTAGCCATAAGCGGATTGTAGGCTTAGTAATATATTTTGCCGGGAAAAGCGGATGTTCTCAGTGGCATCCGTTTTTTTATTAGGCATACTTTACCTTTGAATTTCAAAAATATAAGGCTTGATAGATAAAAAGAACAAAATCATAAAGGAAGAAAAGGCACTGTTAGTGGGGTTGGTTCACAAACAGCAAAGCGAACATCAGCTAAAGGAATACCTGGAGGAACTTGCTTTTCTTGCGGAAACCGCGGGTGCAACAGCGGTGAAAAGATTCATTCAAAAGCTTCCAAAGCCGGATAGCAAAACCTTTATAGGCAAGGGGAAACTGGAGGAGATAAAGGCATATATCACCGGTCGGGGCGATATAGATGTAGCTATTTTTGATGATGAATTGACGGGCTCCCAGATATCTAATATTGAAGATGTATTGGGCATCAAAACTATAGACCGTAGCGACCTGATACTGGATATTTTTGCCAATACGGCTAAAACTGCGCAGGCTAAAGCACAGGTTGAATTGGCGCAGTACCAATACCTGCTTCCAAGGCTTAGGGGGATGTGGAAACACCTGGAACGACTGGGTGGTGGCATAGGAACAAGGGGACCGGGAGAAACGGAAATAGAAACAGACAGGCGTATTGTCAGGGATAAAATATCGTTGTTGCGTAAAAGGCTCGGTGAGATAGACAAACAGGCTTTTACCCAAAGAAAAGACAGGGGCGAGTTTATCCGCGTTGCCTTAGTAGGATATACCAATGTCGGAAAATCTACTATTATGAACCTGTTGAGCAAGAGCGAGGTTTTTGCCGAAAACCGGTTATTCGCCACGCTCGATACTACTACCCGTAAAGTGGTTTTTGGAAATACCCCATTTCTCTTGAGTGACACGGTTGGGTTTATCCGAAAACTTCCCCATCACCTGGTGGAGAGCTTTAAAAGTACGCTGGATGAAGTTAAGGAGAGCGATATCTTATTACACGTAGTTGATATTTCGCATCCGCAATACGAAGACCAAATGAAGGTGGTAAACAAAACGCTCCAGGAACTGAACTGTTATGATAAACCCGTGGTTACCATTTTTAATAAGATGGACCTTTACATAAAGAGCACTTTCGACGAATGGTTGGAGGAAAGCATGAAAGAACAATTGCTGGAGGAATTAAAACAAAGATGGACAAATGAAACACAGGGTAATTGCATTTTCATATCTGCTACGGAAAAACAAAATATTGAAGAGTTAAGAATGGTGCTTTCCAACAAAATACGCGAGTTATACCGTATCCGTTATCCTTATAAAACGGATCTATTATACTGATTCTGGAAAAATATTACAAAGCTGCGGCTATTGATGACACGGTCTCATCTTCCCGTTTAATATTTGCTTAATCCTATGCAGAGATTTGAAAAAATATATCATTGGACTAAGATTGCCGGGCACATTGATGAAATTGATTTTGGTACAAACGATATCGCGATAGCCGAAGTTGATGGAAAAAAAATATGTGTGGGTAAAAATAGGGAGGCATTCTTTGCTTTTGCATACACCTGCCCGCATGCGGGTGGAATTTTGGCTGAAGGCTGTATTAATGCTATGGGCCATGTTGTGTGCCCGGTGCATGGGTATAAATTCAATATACAAACCGGTCATAATATTAGCGGAGAGGGCTACAATTTAAAGCGCTGGCCTTTACAAATAAAAGAAGAAGGCGTTTTTATAGGGATGGACGAGATGTCTCCTTATAGCGATATTATTTAAAGAGCGTTTTAATGAACTTGTCTTCTTGTGGGATTCATGAATTCCTTAAAACATTCTAAAATGTATAGCCCTAATTCTGCATCGCTGAGCATAACCACATATTCATAAGGCGGGCGGTATCGTTTCATAAAAGCATCAAGGTTCGGACTTTCCAGTTTAGTGAGCTTTCGCACAAACAATTTGCTATAGCGGTAGTCTATATACTTTTCCTGCTCCTCCTTGATCAGCCAGCCTTGCAAAAACTTCATATTGGCATTTCGCCGGAACCGAAACACGTTAATCAGTTCATCCAGGTCAATGCCCACACCAGCACCCATACTGCCTGGCGACAATGATGAACTCCGCAGGCCCGGCTTGCGGTAGTTAAATGCTTTCTCGTATTCCCTTCGGTTTTGTATTGAATCAAAACGATAGCTGGGCTTTCTGACGGTAACGCCGGGTAATTCAATGGCCGATATTAGCACAGAAATGTCGAATGCGGCAGGATTTTGAATGGTTTTGATGGGATATTTGGGTGTTGACTTTCCCAGGTAGGAAAACCATATAGAGTCTGGTTCCCTGATTTTTATTTTGTAAAATCCGAGGGAATCGGTTTGGGTGCCATTTCCCGAAGCGGTAATTACACTCACTCCTGGTAGGGGAATTTTTTGTGTAATGTCATATACCGTTCCTTGTATTTCCTGGCCATGAATTAAAACCGGCGAAAGAGAAAGTAAATATGCAATTACTGGCACACCTACACGATAATTCAACCGTATGCTACTACAACGAATTTTCCAATAAGCCCTTCCACCTTTCATATATACTGCTATATTCTTTAATATTTTTTTGAGGTTCGGCCAGCGCAACCGGCTTGTAGTTACGGAATGCCTCCTTTGGTGTTGCATAAATACCTGCGCCAATGCCCGCGCCTATTGCCGCTCCAACTGCCCCATCATTTTCGTATAATTCTACAGGCACGCCGGTAAAATTCACGAAAAGGTTGGTAAATAATCCGCTTAAAAACATGTTGGCTTTTCCGGCACGAATAACGGAGGGGTGAATGCCGTTTTCTTTCAATATGTCTAACCCATACCGAAAAGCACAGGCTATTCCCTCTTGGGCGGCACGAAATAAGTGTCTGGGTTGATGCATGGTTAATTGCAGGTTGTTGATTTGCGCCCCCATCATTTTATTGCCCAACATACGTTCTGCTCCGTTTCCGAAAGGTAATATCTGGAGCCCATTACTTCCTAACGGAACTTTAGCTGCTTCTTCATTGATTTGCGCGTACGATAAATTAGTTCCTGCGGTGTCCTTGATCCACCTGTTCATGATGCCTGTACCGTTGATACACAATAGCACGCCAATGTTTTTTTGCTTTCCCCCGTAATTCACATGGGCAAAACTATTTACCCGCGACAGAGGATCGCCCGTTAGCTGGTCACTCACTGCGTAAATTACTCCTGAAGTGCCTGCAGTAGCAGCTATTTCTCCGGGATTCATTACGTTTAACGACAAGGCATTGTTGGGCTGATCACCTGCTTTATATGACACTGGCGTACCTGCAGCCAAACCTAGTTTGTCCGCTGCCGCTTTAGTGAGGGCTCCGTGAACCGAAAATGCCGGCTGTATTGGCGGGATTACGGTGTGTGGAAAGCCGTAATAATGCATTACCTTATCCGCAACCATATTGGACTGGAAGTCCCATAGAATGCCTTCCGACAATGCAGACGGGGAGGTGGTTATTTCACCGGTTAATTGCATCGCAATAAACTCGCCCGGTAGCATCATTTTATCTACTTTC
>DASUFG010000317.1:0-7626 GCA_036274715.1 Agriterribacter sp. | reverse complement strand
TGCTCCGCCTGGGCGTTGCCGGTTTTTGTTTCAGTAACATTATGTTGATGAGCTTCCCCGACTACCTGGGCATAGATGCCAGCGAGGAAGGCATAAGACAGGTATTCCGGATCGCGAACGCAATATTATCGTTACCTGTTTTTTTCTATTCAGCCATTCCTTTTTATCAATCGGCATGGAAAGGGATCCGGCATCGGTTTTTGAATATTGACGCCCCTATCGCGCTCGCCATTATCATCACTTTTGTGCGTAGCGTATGGGAACTGTTTTGGGGAAGTGGTGGAGGGTACTTTGATTCGCTGAGTGGTATTGTTTTTTTTATGCTCGCAGGCAGGCTGTTGCAGGATAAAACCTACCGGCAATTATCTTTTGACAGGGACTATACTTCTTATTTTCCAATAGCCGTTTCTGTTTTAAACAATAATATAGAAGTGCCAACGCTGCTTCCGGAAATAAAAGTGAATGATACCTTACTCATTCATCAAAACGAATTGATACCTGCGGATGGCATCCTTACAAAAGGGAAAGCGTTTATTGATTATAGTTTTGTTACCGGCGAATCTTTACCGGTATGGAAGGAAATTGGCGAAATCGTATATGCCGGCGGCAGGCAAACCGGGGGGAATATGGAAATATTTACCATAAAGGAAGTGAGCCAGAGTTACCTTACCCGTATGTGGAACAGGCAAAAAGATGCCGCTGAACCAACCCGAAATTCTTTCGTTCACGCAATTAGTAAATATTTCACCATTATCGTATTTACGATAGCCGCTTTAACAGCTATTTACTGGCAATTGAATGACGCCACCCGTTTATGGCCGGCAGTAACTGCTGTTTTTATTATTGCCTGTCCCTGCGCCCTGTTATTATCCAACAGCTTTACCAACGGGCATATTTTAAGCATTCTCGGTAAAAATCAATTCTATGTGCGCAAGGGGGAAGTGCTGGAACATATTGCTGGTATTACCCATATCGTGTTTGATAAAACCGGCACTCTTACTTCCCCAGTTGAACAGCAGGTTATTTATGAAGGGGAAATGCTGGGTTCAATTCAAATGGCACAGATTGCAGCGCTGGCCTCCTGTTCTACGCACCCGCTGAGCAAAGCCATCGTTGCTCACCTTAATATTGCGGTTAAACCCGAGGTGCAATCATTTAAAGAATATCCCGGAAAAGGCATCGAAGGGTTCGTTGGTGATCAATGGATAAAGATGGGCTCAGCGCAGGATGGATTGGTGATGCAAAAGCAAACAGGAACATCAGTAGCCGTTAGTTTTGAAAATAAGGTTGCAGGAACTTTCCGTTTCAGCAATCATTACCGGTCACATATACCTGAATTGTTGTCGCAGCTAAAGAACAGTTACCGGTTATCGGTAATATCGGGCGACAATGCCGGTGAAAAGGAGAGATTGGAGGAGTTGTTGGGAAACGGGGCCACGGTATTGTTTCATCAAAAACCGGCTGATAAATTGCAATATGTGCAAGGGTTGCAAAAACGCGGGGAAAGGGTAATGATGATCGGCGACGGGCTAAACGATGCAGGCGCTTTGCTTCAGAGCGACGTGGGAATTGCGGTAAGTGAGCAAACCAATAATTTTACGCCTGCCAGCGATGCCATTATTGCTGCGGGGCAATTACATGCCCTTAGCCGGTTTATTGCTTTAGCCCGGATGAACAAAAAAATAGTATTGGCAAGCTTTATATTTTCTATACTCTATAATGTTATTGGCTTGTATTTTGCGGTGCAGGGCAACCTGTTACCGGTTATTGCTGCCATCTTAATGCCCGCCAGTTCAATCAGCATCGTGCTGCTTAGTTTTGGCGCAAGCCAGGCCACCGCACGGGCGTTGAAATTGAAGCAGCATTGAATCGGGGGATCATCACTTTTCTTTTTGTTCAGCTACCCGTCTGACGAAAATCATCTCCTTCATTGATATCGGTTACTGTTTTGGCTATTACGCTCCGCTATTTTTACCCATCAATTCAAACGAATGAGCGTAATCATAATTCTTTTATTAGCCAGTATTTCGGTGGCGGTATTGTTTCTTGTCGCTTTTTTGTGGAGTGTGAAAATGGGGCAGTTTGAAGATGATTTTTCACCGCCGTCGCGTATATTATTTGATAATGAAACGTCTTCGTCAAACCCGTCATAAAAATCAGACAAACACTTCCGGCTTATGCAAGTAGAAAAATTTTATTACGACAACAAAATTGTAAGAGCTTTTGGGTACGCCACTGTTATTTTTGGAATCGTAGGTATGCTTGCGGGATTGTGGGCCGCCATACAAATTTACGCACCGTCAACCAGCCTGCATTTTGCACCCACCACATTCGGAAGGCTGCGGCCACTGCACACCAATGCCATCATTTTTGCCTTTGTTGGGAATTGTATTTTTACGGGAGTGTACTATTCGTTGCAACGCCTGTGTAAAGCAAGGATGTTCAGCGATAAACTGAGCTGGATACATTTCTGGGGCTGGCAGCTGATCATCGCTTCCGCTGCCATCACCCTGCTGCTTGGGTATACTACCGGCAAAGAATATGCGGAACTGGAGTGGCCTATCGATATCGCGATAACATTCGTGTGGGTTGTGTTCGGTATTAATATGTTCGGCACGATCATTAAAAGAAGGGAAAAGCATTTGTATGTGGCTATCTGGTTTTATATAGGCACATGGGTTACCGTCGCCATGCTGCACATTGTAAATTCTTTCGAAATTCCTGTTTCATTCCTTAAAAGCTATAGCTGGTATGCAGGTGTTCAGGACGCATTGGTGCAATGGTGGTACGGGCACAACGCGGTTGCTTTTTTTCTTACAACGCCGATCCTGGGTCTCATGTATTATTTTCTTCCCAAAGCGGCAAACCGGCCCATATATTCATATCGCCTCTCGATCGTACATTTTTGGGCGCTCATATTCCTGTACATATGGGCCGGGCCGCATCACCTGTTGTATACTGCACTGCCCGACTGGGCGCAATCATTAGGTGTCGTTTTTTCGCTAATGCTCATTTTTCCCTCCTGGGGTGGCATGCTCAACGGCTTATTTACCTTGCGTGGTGCATGGGATAAAGTGAGGGAAGATCCGGTTTTGAAATTTATGGTGGTGGCGATTACCTGTTATGGAATGGCTACATTGGAGGGGCCGTTACTAAGTTTAAAGAACATCAATGCTATTGCGCACTACAGCGATTGGATCATTGCTCATGTACATATTGGCGGACTGGGATGGAACGGGTTTATGGCATTTGCCATTATGTACTACCTGGTACCAAAAATGTGGAACACCACGCTCTATTCTACGAAATTGGCCACCAACCATTTCTGGCTCGGTACCATCGGCATTATACTTTACGCCGTGCCCTTGTATTGGGCCGGTTTTACGCAAAGCCTGATGTGGAAGAATTTTACCCCGGAAGGGCAGTTAAAATTCCAGTTCCTGGAAACCGTTACCAATATCATCCCTATGTATATTGCGCGGAGTATTGGTGGAACCTTGTACCTGTTAGGCGCTTTCTTAATGACCTATAACCTCGTAAGGACAATAAGGCGGGGGAAATTTATAGCCAATGAAGCAGCGGAAGCAGCTCCTCTTGCAAAAGAAACCGTGCATTTCGGCGGGGAATACTGGCATCGGAAAATTGAACGTAAACCTGTAATGCTGCTGGTGTTAAGCCTGGTTGTGGTGGGCATTGGAGGTATACTTGAAATGGTTCCCACCTTCCTGGTCAAATCAAATATTCCCACTATTGCCAGTGTAAAACCATATACACCGCTGGAATTGCAGGGAAGAGATATTTATGTACGCGAAGGCTGTTATACCTGCCATTCCCAGATGATCCGGCCTTTTCGCGATGAAGTGGCCCGCTACGGCGAATATTCCAAAGCCGGGGAGTTTGTGTACGACCATCCTTTTCAATGGGGCAGCAAGAGAACAGGTCCTGATTTAGCCCGCATTGGTGGAAAATATCCGGATAGCTGGCATTATAACCACATGGACGACCCTACCACCATGTCGCCGGGTTCCATTATGCCTTCTTATACCTGGTTGCTTGATGATGCACTCGATACCAGTTCCACCCCGGCAAAAATACGGGCCATGCAAACCCTCGGTGTTCCTTATCCTGAAGGATTTGATAAAATCGCCAATGCAGCATTAACCGAGCAGGCAGCGGCTATCGCCGGGAGATTGAAAAAAGATAAAATAGAAACACCGGCCAACAAAGAGATCATCGCTCTTATCGCCTATTTGCAGCGCATGGGAAAAGATATAAAAGGGGAGGAGAAAGCCGATGTACAAACCGCATTAAAATAACCGTAATAAAGCAAGCATATGAAATTTATCAACTACCTGGAGAAGATAAGCGGAGTGGATATTTACGCATTAATATCCTTTGGTATCTTCTTCATTTTTTTCCTGGTTGTGCTCACGTGGGTATTTAAAACCGATAAAAATACAATCAATACAATCAGCCGCATCCCATTAGATGAAAAGGGATCATAAAATAAATTATCATGCAGTTGAAAAAACGACACCCATCTTCCGTTTACCATTTGGTAAAGTTGGCTGGTATTACCGCCTGGTTGTTAATATTGTGTAGTGCGCCAGCATTCGCATCCGGTCCGCCGGCACCTTCCGCCCTCAGCAACCCATTGGCCCTAACGCTGCTCACGTTAATGGTTATTCTGCTGATCGTAATAGCGATGCTGGGTAACCTGCTGGTAGACATAGCCGCTGTAAAACTTCAGAAAGAAAAGGAAGATAAAAAAAAGAAAGCCGCGACTACTGCCTCCATTGTTTCCACTTTGCTACTATTGAGCTATAGCGCTAATGCCCAAAACGAAACAGCCGCCGGCACAACCATCGGAGGGCTGTCTGCTTTTGCCTTTTACGTGGTAATAGCCATTATTTTCGTGGAAATACTGGTGATTCTTTCTTTGCTCATCAATATAAAATTCCTGCTAAAAAAAGAAACCGACAAAGTTTTTGATCCTGTTCCTTTTTTGAGAACAACCTCTCTTACCAATCTCTGGAACCGGCTTAATAAGTTTAAGCCCATCGAAGAAGAAGCTGCTGTTGCGCTCGACCATGACTATGATGGTATAAGGGAACTGGATAACCGCCTGCCGCCCTGGTGGCTGTATGGTTTTTATGTTACTATCATATTCGGTGTGGTTTATTTATGGCGTTACCATGTGGCTTACAGTGCGCCATTGAGCAGGCAGGAGTTTGAAATTTCGGTGAAAAAAGCCGATGAGGAAGTTAAAGCCTACCTGGCAAAAAAGGGGGAATCTGTAGACGAAAATACGGTAACGGTTTTAACCAACCCGGCGGACCTGGCGGAGGGTAAAAAAATCTTCATCACGTCCTGTGTGGCCTGTCACAAAGAAACAGGGGCAGGCTTGGTAGGTCCTAATCTTACCGATGACTATTGGCTTCATGGTGGCAGTATCAATAACGTTTTTAAGGTGATTAAGTACGGGTTCAATGCGATGCCGCAGTGGCAAACCAGTTATTCCAATAAACAGGTTGCCCAGGTGGCCAGTTATGTAAAATCACTGTACGGTACCAACCCACCGGAGGCCAAAGCCCCCGAGGGAACGCTTTATAAAGAAGAAAAGGACGCAGCAAGCGACTCCACCACCAGCAAGTGATCCTGCTAAAAGGAAAATAAATGAATGAAGAAAATAAATTAGGAGCAGCAGCAGAAGACTCATTTCGCGACCATTTGGCTACGGTAGATGAAAAGGGAAAGCGAAAATGGGTATATGCGCACAAAACCAAAGGCAAAATATTCAACATACGCACCTGGGTAAGCTGGCTGTTTTTTGCTATATTTTTTACATTGCCTTTTATTCAATATAAGGGGCGCCCGCTTTTTTTGTTCAATATACCCGAGGCGAAATTTATTTTATTCGGTTACGTTTTTTGGCCACAGGATTTTTTTATTTTCGGACTGACCATGGTTACGGGCATCGTGTTCATTATCCTGTTCACGGCGGCGTTTGGGCGGCTGTTTTGCGGGTGGGTTTGCCCTCAAACCATTTTTATGGAAATGCTTTTTCGTAAAATTGAGTTTGCTATTGAAGGCGATGCCCCAGCCCAAAAGTTATTGAACCGATCACCCTGGAACAGTAATAAAATAGCGAAGAAAACGGCCAAGCACCTTGCTTTTTTTCTGCTTTCCTTTTTGATCTCCAATTTTTTTCTTTCCTACATCATTGGCATGAAGGCGCTTCTTGCCATTATCACGGAACCTGCATCGGAACATATCGGCGGATTAATTACCATCATCGCTTTTTCGGGTGTTTTTTATGGCGTGTACGTTTCCTTCCGGGAACAGGTATGCACAGTGGTTTGCCCTTATGGCAGACTGCAGGGCGTATTGCTCGACAGGAATTCGATGATTGTGGCATACGATTATAAAAGAGGCGAGCCAAGGGAGAAGTTTAAGAAGCACAAGCTTTCGGATATTGATGCAGGTGATTGCATAGATTGCTACCAATGCGTGAAGGTATGCCCAACGGGTATAGATATCAGAAACGGCGTGCAAATGGAATGTATAGCCTGTACTTCCTGTATTGATGCCTGCAATAAAATGATGGATGCAACAGGGCGGGAAAGGGGGTTGATCCGTTATGCCTCCGAAAATGGCATCGCCGAAGGCAAAAAGCTGCGCTACACGGGAAGGATGAAATTTTACAGCGTCCTGCTCATTGTTTTAACGGGCATATTATCGGCCCTGCTCTTCTCCAGGAAAGATGTGGATGGAACAATTCTCCGCGCCGGCGGCATGCTGTACCAGGAACGGGGGACAGACAGTGTATCGAACCTCTATAATATTAAAGTCATTAATAAAACCGTAAAAGACCTTTCCCTTTCCCTGCAAGTTGAAAACCATGCGGGGCGAATCATAGAGGCAGAGGGGCATAATATCCTGGTGAAAAGAGAGGGACAGGGAACAGGATCATTTTTTATCGTATTGCCCCGTAACAGCATTAAGGAAAGAAAAACAAAGTTGGAGGTAGGCATTTATGAATCCGGGGAAAAGATCACCACGTTAAAAACCAATTTTATGGGGCCGGCTGGCCGCTAAGACAAATGCAATGTGAGAAACACATATTAAATGATGAATATTAATGAATCATTCAAAATGTATCGCCATGAACTGGGGTCATAAGTTAACAATCGTAATTGTAGTTTTTGTGGCACATATGGGTTACCTGGTGTACCGCAGTCTTTCCACCGATTTTCAGTTGGTAGAACAAGATTACTATAAAAACGAATTACAATATCAACAGGTAATTGATGCTACCCAAAGAGCCAACAGGTTGAAGGGCGATGTGGTCATTAAAAAGGTGAACGACCAGGTTACTGTTGAATTGCCCGGCGAGATGAAATACAAAAGCGTAAAAGGACGGTTGTGGTTCTATTGCGCATACGATTCAAAAATGGACCGGAGACTAACGTTTCAGCCAAATGAGAATGGCATACAGTCTTTTAATGTATCGCTATTTGAACCTGGAAGTTATACGGTAAAAATAGAATGGAGCACCGATGATGCTACCTACTACAACGAAACAAAGTTTACATTATAAACATGGGACAGTTATTACCGGCAGCG
>DASUFG010000316.1:0-7554 GCA_036274715.1 Agriterribacter sp. | reverse complement strand
TGCCTTTTGCCGGGAAATATTTTTATCATTCACATACGTTTGATCAGCAATTTTCAGGGAAGCATTCAGCACTGAAAAGTTGATAACCTGGCTTTCAAAAGTTTCTAATGCAGGGGCATACTCGGCCAATTCAATAATCTCTGATGGATACCTCCAGGAAAAACTTTCACCCTCCACCCAAACGAGGTCAATAGCACGCAAACCCAGTTCGTTTAATTCATGCAGGGAGTAGGGTCCCGATTTGATGTTATTCCGTAATAACAAATATTCTTTCATGAACATACCATTTTGATCAGAGGTTCAATACGAATATTTCAAAGGAAAACGGATAAGCGAAAATAAAAATCAAACAGCAGGCATTTTTGCCGCAGACATTCAAAGGAGTGGATTTGGTTGATGGGCGAGAATGAAACACCTGGTATACTTAAAACACCGCCCACTGTAATGAAGGTACAATTTTACCCAGATACTATTGTTGATTAAAGGTAAATTTTTGCTTTTATTATAATTTTAAATTCAGATAACCGGCTGCTGACAGAATGATTAAGCTTGCTACCGCAGCTGCAATTCCATTCTTAAAAACATTCGACCTGATTCGAAATGCTTTTTCGCCTTCAACCACCTGATCCATTTTGCTTTCCACCGTATCTGGTATCGGCTTAAAATCTACCAAGGAGTAACTATCATTCAATATTGCATTCACCTCATCCAATGCACACTGCCCTGCTATCTCGTCCACCACCATTTCTGCTTGTCTTCTACCGGCGGGAGCATTATACTGCTCCTCACTAACCAGGCAATCGAATTCATGAGCAATTTCCGGTAACATCGCATCGAGTTCTTCTATATATTGAATATTTACTTCTTTGTAATCGTAAGCAGGAATAACATTACCAAAATAAGTGATCTGCTTCTCCTTGCGGTTTTGAATTACCGTTGCATTGGTTATTTCAGCTTTTGGCGAGTAATCCCTGAACTCAATCATTTCAGAAGGATATTTCCAGGTAATGCTCTCCCCTTCCACCCAAATAAGATCATACTTTTGCAGGTTCATTTGTAATAAGCAGGTGGCGGTAAAACACCCCATTTGTTTGTTGTTTCTGAGTAAGCGGTAAATTTTCATAATAAAAGATTTTTTGGTTGGCTTTCTTCAGGGATTGGATGAATGACATGATCAATTAACTGGTGTGAAGATACATACCCGCACAGGGCGGATTGAATGTAATCGGCCAACCATACTTTTTTTTCGATTAACAGGCAGGAAATGCACATTAACGGATTATGCGCGGATTTCTATAGAGAATAGGCTGGAGAATCCAACCAAGTGCCACTACCGCAAATGCCCCTATAGCGTTAAGCCATAGGAAACTGAGATTGATGACGTTATTCTCGTTCAAGGCAAACAAGGAAATAACAAGTATTTCACCTAATATAGCGCCCCAAAAAACGGCGTTTCCCTGTACCGGTTTGCTATAAAAGGCAAGCAAAAAAACACCCAGTATCACACCGTAGAAAAGGGAGCCTAAAATATTTACTGCTTCAATTAAACTATTGCCGAGATTATAAGCGAACTGTGCCACAACAATGCAAAAGATGCCCCACGCCAGTGAATACCAGCGAGAAACGCGGTAATCACCTGACTCATCGAGGTTTTTATTGATAAACTTTTTATGTATATCTACTATGGTGCTCGACGCAAGTGAATTGAGCGCAGCCGCAATACTGCCCCAGGAAGAGATAAAAATCACGGCAATGAGCAGTCCTATCAGTCCTTTTGGCAGGTAATCGAGTACAAATCGAAGAAAAATATAATTGGCATCATTAGCATCACCACCCACTTCGGGCTTGTTAACGAGCCCTTTAAAAGCGGTACGCAAACTATCTCTTTGCTGATTGATCCGTATCAACTCTACCCTGTTTTCTGCAGCAATGTCGGGGGTGCCGGCAGCCATAATAGATTGCATCAATTTTTTCTTTTGCAATTCAACCGTGTCATATTCTGATTGTATCTGGCTGAGTGTGCCGGCATATTTCGTTTCACTTACTTTCTGCACCTGCGTTTGATTAAAGAACAGCGGTGCATTATTGTATTGATAAAAAGCAAATATCAATACACCCAGCATCAGTATCATAAACTGCATGGGAACCTTAACCAGGCCATTCATCAATAAACCAATGCGGCTTTCTTTATTAGATTTTGCTGTGAGATACCTACCTACCTGGCTTTGGTCGGCTCCAAAATAAGACAGGGCGAGAAAAAAACCCCCTATAACGCCGCTCCAGATATTATACTTGTCACTCCAATCGAAACCTCCGCCTTCCTTTATGCCTGTTGTTATTACATTGGTTTTACCTAAAGCACCTCCCATTTTTAAGGCATCAAAAAGTCCAACTCCCTCGGGTAAATATTTTACTACGAGGTAACCGGCAATAAACATACTGGTAAAAATGATCACCAATTGTAACTGCTGTGTATAAGCAACCGATTTTGCGCCGCCTGCTACGGTATAAATGATCAGCAAGCCACCCATGAAAATATTGGTCCAGTAAATATTCCATCCCAGTAAAGACGAAAGGATAAGGGCCGGTGCATAAATGCTAATTCCCGTAGATAATCCCCTTTGCAATAAAAAAAGAAAAGAGGTTAGCGTTCGTGTTTTAAGATCAAACCGCTTCTCCAGGAACTCGTAAGCTGTGTATAAACGTTTATTGTGAAAAATAGGAACAAAAGTGATGCATAGAACGATCATGGCTAATGGTAGCCCGAAATAATATTGCACAAACCGCATACCATCTGTGTATGCCTGCCCCGGGGCCGATAAAAAAGTAATGGCACTGGCCTGTGTACCCATTATACTGAATAACACCATATACCAGGGCATTTCCCGGTTGCTCAAAAAATAGCCATCAAGGTTTCGGGTGGTACGGCTTTTGTATACCCCATAAAAAATAATAGCTGCAAGCGTTACAATCAGTACAACCCAGTCGGGATAACTCATGAAAAATATTTCGTAAAATAAATAAACAAAACAACCTGCACAACAAGCACCCCTGCTACAAGCAGGTACCATGATGTCCAGCTTTTAAATATTGGGGGTCGTTCTTCGGGTTGTTGCATAAAATTATTTAAAGGAACGGCGTAATAACAGCGCCACGATAATGCCCATCAAAATCCCGATGCCGATTTTTTTAAAAATTAATGTGACCAGCACACCTAAACCTACTCCAAGAATAAGCCCTATAGTGGAGTTTTTATTGATTTTATTTTTGTCTTGTTCCGCCATTTGTTTTTTGAGCATTAGGATTAGAGACCAAATTAGCAAATAATCGGTAAGCACCACCAACACCGGCAGGTAGCTGCCTGAAGAAAACCAAACCGGTATAAATAAATCTTCCTTTACCGTAGGAGCTTACTACCAGGCTCCCCTGCTGTTGATCTTCGCCTGGATCCTGCATGCCCAATATCCTTTTATATGCTTTATCCGATTCATTTGCAAAATAGATTCCTCTTTCCTGTACCCATCCCTCAAAGTCTTTTGAAGTAATTTTATTCGGCCAGTTCAGAACCTCGTCTCCTGGTTCTAAAAAAGTAACTTCTGCATGTTCATTGGTTACCCTCCCCCTGGAAATAGTAAAGGGGTAAGGCCCAATACTTGATTTAACCGGACCAAAAAAACTATTGGTATTGTACTGCACCACAAAATTACCCCCTTGCTGCACGTAGCTCATCAACTGGTCGTAAACGTTATTTAACCAGTCATGAACGTTGTATGCCCTGACTCCGGCAACTATTGCATCAAATTCTTTCAGGTTACCTGTAACAATATCTTTTTCGTTTAAAAACATTACATCATAACCCATTTCCATTAATGCCTCAGGTACTTTGTCGCCGGCTCCTGTAATATAGCCAATTTTTTTCCCGGCGGTTATAATTTCATCATCTATTACTTTTATCTTATTCAGGTAAAAATAAGTAATGGACGGAATGTGCGGGTATTCAATTTTGCGGATAGTACTACATTGATAGGTTTCTTTGGCAGGGGCATGCAGGTCGGCATTAAACCGTAGCTCCTTTTCGTTAGAACGTTTTAATATATCTGCAGTATTTAAGACATAACTGACCGTACTGTTTTTAGCAAGCAATAATGAGCTGTCTGTTAGTACCTTGTTTTTTAATGATTGAGGTGACTTGTCTTCATACAGGTAATATTCCACTTTGGCTTTGTCGGGGAAGGTAGTTAAGGCACTAACATTTAATTTTATGGGTGCTGGTGGTTGATTATTAAGATGGGTAAATATAAATTGGGGAGATTCGCTTAATGATAAAGCAGGCACTACAGGAAGGGGCTGATATACTTCCCCATTTACAGGATCGGTGTGTTTATACCGAACCGGTGTGGAGAAAATAAAAACCTGTCCATATATTTCAACCGATACTTCCATGTTAAACGGAGCAGGGCTTTCCGGCATTCCTATCAATTGTTGATCATCTACCACAAAATGGCTGTCATCCAATCCCTTTCTCAGCCAATAGGGTTGTGAAACAGGCATGTTTACCGGAACAAAAATGCTTTTACTATAGCTTACCAATTGGTTTTGTTTCAAAGGAGCCGGAAGTTGGTAATCGAATGGACGAACTACCATTCCTGAAATTGTCAGTCCTGCACGGTTAATAACGTTAATGTCTATTCGCAACGAATCGCCTGCAGCAATATAAGGCACATTTGTGGTGGCCTCAAAATATAACCCGGAACAGGCTCTAATTAAGTCCGAAAGCTCCTGCAGTTTTTTTGATTTCCAGTACACCGGCAGTTTTTCGCTCGACATTATTTTTTTGTACAACTTAACCAGGGCACCAACGGATTTTTCAGGATGTTCATATGAAAAACTATTTATCAAACTGTCGATCTGCCGGGGTATTCCCAATTGCTTCAACGTGGATTCATCAGCGGCTCTTTTCCACGATGTTTCCACACCATCCATCAAAGTATTTTGTGGAGCTATTCCTGCCGTAGTTGCAAAATATTCCCATGCAGATCCCCTTTGAGCGGCCACACCAAACCCCTGGCTTTTATGCTGGCTACGGCTTTCAGCAGCAATCTCGCCATACCCCTTTCCCAACAGCGTGTTGTAACCGCCAACATCCATCTTAAACTGGTCATCACGCTGGGTATTATTGCCGCCAAAATTGTAGGTATTCCATAATATTCTTTTTGCCTGCCATGGTTGCACACCGAGTTTCAACTGTTCCGGAAATTTCGAAGGATCGGCCGCAGCTGTAAAAGCTTCATGCGCGAGAACCGCCGAAGCGGAATGGTGCCCATGACCAGCGCGTTCGTCTTCCGGAAAACGGGTTATAATAACATCGGGTTGAAATTTCCGTATCACCCAAACCACATCGCCCAGTACAATCTCCTTGTTCCATTTCCCCAAAGCCTCTGCTGTGCTTTTTGAAAAACCAAAATCATAAGCGCGGGTAAAGAACTGTTCGGCGCCATCAATACGGCGGGCTGAAAGCAATTCCTGTGTCCGTATTAAGCCCAGTTCTATCCCCTGCTCATCGCCTATCAGATTCTGTCCCCCATCGCCGCGGGTAATACTAAGATAGCCGGTACGATATAATTTTTCATTGGCCAAATAGGCTAATAACCTCGTATTCTCATCATCGGGATGGGCAGCGATATACAACACGCTGCCCAATACGTTCAGCTTTTTGAGGCGAAGTAAAATTTCAGCGCTGTTTAATGATACAGGAGACTGGGCATGGGTTATTGAAAATGTTAGCGTCAATAAAAAGAATATCGTAATTTTTTTCATTTGATTATTTTATCTTTTTGCCGTAGCCGTTGAACGTTCAGCCTATTGTCATATATCAATCACCGTCCTCTTTTACAAGCGGGAAATGTAAATTTAATTATTGCACTTTACTTTGAATGATTTGTGGATGGTTAAATTGCAGGATAACCTGAAAATGCTGCCCATCAGTACCTGTATGCATTGCTGGAATATGTTATTGGGCACTTTCAACAGATGTATTAAACTGTATGCGGTTTTGTTCGGTGAGTGTTTCATTCCATGATTCGGAATAATGGGTAACTTTTTCACGTTCAACTATGCGTTTAAATTTTTCATAGCTGCCGTCATTTCGGGCAATTAAAGGGGTGCGTTTACACTTCAGGTATAATAAGGGTAAAGTGGCCATTTCCACACGTTGCTTTATCTCATCATTATCAGCAACAATAATTGCGTTTTCGAATAGCTTCGTTGCCTGGTTCACAAATTCTTCCGAAAAAATCACGTCATCCGGCTTTAAACCAATGTGTATATGAGTTGCCGGCGTAATGCGGCTGAGCAAAAGATTAAAATAGTCATGGATATATTCGCCCGACCTTCCGTAGTAACCATACATAAAATCATTAATAATGTTTTCAACATTGCAATCCGGGTTCCATAATAGCCGGGCAATCAGGTAGGCTTTCATTTCCGAAAATTCACCGCCCCTGCTTTGATAAGCTGCCTGCTCCATAATACCAATGGCTTTGTTTTGCTGAAAGGTTTTGATATTGGGTTGAAGCACCTGGAAATTAGGATAAGGCATGATGTAATGGGCGAAATTAACCACATAGTCCCAAATATAAAGATGCGGAGAAATAGATGACCAGGTTTTGAGGTCTTTCAGAAAGGATTGGTTTTGAGGGCAATTTTCCAAACTATGCGCAACACAGGCTTCGATCGGG
Source organism: Agriterribacter sp. (assembly GCA_036274715.1). Taxonomy (GTDB): domain Bacteria; phylum Bacteroidota; class Bacteroidia; order Chitinophagales; family Chitinophagaceae; genus Agriterribacter. The sequence goes on along the minus strand of DASUFG010000316.1, from coordinate 817 downwards.
CACAAACGAATAACCACATTATTACGGGGCCGCAAATTTTTGGGAGGAGTGCGGGTATATTGATAGGCGAGCGTTCCAATATATTTACCCGGAAATTCCTTTTCTACCGATTTTGCCACCTGGTTTACAAACCAGATCATGGGGCCCGATTCGCTGCCTTCCTTCTTTACAATGGACTGGCATTTGTCGCATTGGCAGGGATTATACCAATCGTTTTGTGATACAGAATAAATCAAATACTGGGGATTATCGTGCATTTGCTTCTTAATTCTTTCCGTAATAATTTTTAATACATCTGAATTGCTCAGGCAAAGTTGCGCCCTTTCGTGGATGCGCTTTCCATCAATTAAGCTATAATATTCCGGGTGCTTGTCAAAAAATTCCGAAGGCGGCATTAAGGGATAAAAAGTATGCACCGACCAGTAAGCTTCTACGCCCCCTGGCTGTTCAACAAACTCCATTCGGCCATTCATTTTATTTCTCGCAGCCCATATTGGATCAAATGCTTCAAAATAAAAATCATTCCTAACCCTTATACCAGGTGATTCGGAATGATGGTACCTGCGAAAAATTAATTTTTCCTTTTGGGGTATTACCGAAACAGCAGGAGTATACCAACGGCAACCCAACTCGTTTTCCAGGAACGACATTACGCCATACATTGTTCCTCTTTTTCTACCGCCGACAATGAAAATATCCGGACCGGAATTGAAATACCGGAATGACTCGTCCAGGCTGTCGGGAGCCAGATCGCCGGGTTTCATCCATTCGTCATAACCCACAACAATCCTTGGACCTTCCTGCAATTTCCCTGCAT
>DASUFG010000315.1:0-7147 GCA_036274715.1 Agriterribacter sp. | reverse complement strand
AAGCTGCCACAGCTAAGAGAACCGGCAACTTTTTTTGGATGGATAAAGAAAATCTGCATCCATATTTGTTATCGTTCCTTACAAAAAAATCGTTTTAATAATACAGTTGATAATATCCCGCTGGAAAGTGATACCTGGTGGGAAAATGAGTTGGATGAAAAATTAGACAGCCTTTCAAGGCGGGCCCACTTGTTCGAGATCCTTGCAAAGCTGCCTCAAACGTTACGGAGTACCCTGCTGCTCCGTTACTATACCAATTACCAGTCGTATGATGCCATTGCCCGGATACTATGCATACCGGTGGGAACAGTTCGAAGCCGCCTGAACCAGGCTAAATTAAAAATGAGTGAACATTGGAATAGAGGCAGGGAAGTAAATGAAAAATATTTTTATGAAGCCGAAGACTGGAACAGGTTCTATCTTGAAAATGTTGGAAATTCGCACTATTCCTTATCTGCACGGGATAAATTTTTAAATCATTTGAATACCGATATAAAATTTGTATTCACCAGTGGTAAAACAGATTATGGCCGGCAAGTAATTGAACACCAGATTGAAGAAGACCTTATGCATGGCAGTTACTTTGGGGAAATAAATGCAATTTCAAATGGTAACATTTCTGTTGTAGAAGCGCTCAATATAAATTCCGTGGAATACCCCGACAGGTGCCCGGAAAGTACAATACTGGTGATGTACCGTACGGGTAAAAAAGCCACCCAGGTAAATTTGCACAATTCTACCCCGCCTGTATAATTTGCATCATTTTTTTTCTTTTTTCGAACTTTTTGACCGCCCCCTGTCTCTTTCAATAAAACAGGAGGTACATCATGAAATCATGTATTAAAAAAATATCGGTTATAGCTTTACTGGTATTGACCCGCGAAGGCTATGCACAAATGGCCGGGCCTAACGCTACGGAACAATTGCAGTATTTATTATCGCTTGAGGGGAAATGGGAGTCCCCCGTTACGGTTACCATGGGTGGTAAGCAGGAAAAAGCTACGTATTATGCTGACTTTAGTAAAACTGCCGACGGCAACGGTCTGCTATTGAAAGAAAAGGTGAATATACCGGGTGTTGGAAATTCGATTGCTACGGACCTCGCCGGTGTTGATCCAAACGATGGGAAAGTCCATTGGTACACGGTTGACAATATGGGCACCACCCATGAACATACTGGTTCCTGGAGCGATCCGCAACATTTTTCCATGACACATCATAGCCTTCGCGACGGGAAGGAGTTTATGGAAGTAATTACCGTGGAATGGAAAAGCAAAGATGAGCTTTTGGTGAAGCAAATAAACACATTAGGCGGGCAAACAGAAGTAATCATTGAAGGCGTTTTCCATCGGGGAACGGGAACTCTTTAACTACAAACATGCGGCCTGCCGTTCGCGATTTATGATAAATGTTGAAGTTGATCTATTCGTTTTATGCACAAAATTTTCTTACTTCTGTTGGCGGTTTTTAGTGCGACGACACATCAATATAATCGCCGCAATATGTCACAGGAACATACTACGCTTGATATGATGGTCACACCCTCTATAATCGAACAAACTGAAATTGCTGCCTGGTCCGATCTTATTGATGCTGCACCGGATTCATTCCGACACGCAAACGGGCTGCGGCATCAAACCATCGGCGGAGGTATGGCTATCAATTTTCAAAAAGAACCCATACCCCTTTTTAATCGTGTTATTGGATTGGGACTTAGCCAACCACTCACACAACAGGTAATTGATTCAATAAAATCGTTTTATGTATATCATGAAAAATATCTTATTCATTACTCAGCTCCAATGCAGCCGGCACATGCGGATTCGTTATTGAAACAAAATGGATTCTTCCTGGCCGGCTCATGGGAAAGAGTGGTAAGAAATAATGAGCCATTAGTTGATACGGGGTATGGAAATCGCGACATAGAAGTACGCCAGGTAGATGGATCACTCAAGGAAAGCTGGATAAAATTTCTGATAGAAACCTATGGTTTTGATTTTTATGCATGGCCCCGGGCTTTTGCGTTACGCCCCGGCTGGAAACACTATGTAGCGTTTCGAAACCATAAAATAGTTGCCTGCCGATCATTTTTTACTACACATGCAAAAACGGTTTTTTCGGGGGTAGATGCACCTGTGCCCGGCGTAATGACTCCCGATTGCGCCCCCGACTTCGCCATATGGAGAAAAGCTATTGCCGATGGTCTGGAAGAAGGAGCTATTTTATTTGTTGCTGATATCGAATTGCCCGACAAGGAAAAAAATAAGTCGGCCTATGAGGGTTTCAAACAATTAGGATTCAACATTCCCTATACCCGTTATCATTACCGGTTGAATAAATAACAACTCTGCTTTTTCCAGTCATAACGTAAAGTAATGGGGAGGGCTACCCATGTTGGAGTGTGCAAGTTGGATGAGCAATCGTTTTTCAGTGTTCCTTAAAGAAAACCCAATTCCAGCTTCGCTTCCTCGCTCATCATTTCCTTATTCCATGGCGGATCAAAAGTAAGATGAACATGCACGTCTTTCACGCCTTCCACAGATTCGGTTTTTTGCTGCACTTCCGCTATAATTTCTCCGGCCACAGGACATGCGGGAGCAGTAAGAGTCATGGTTATTTTTACTTTACCCTCATCTTCAATTTTCAAATCATACACCAATCCCAGCTCCATGATATTAACAGGAATTTCCGGGTCGTGCACTGTTCTTAAAACTTCTTCTATCTTATCTCTCAGATTTTCCATATCAAATTTTTTTGAACTGCTTTTTGAACCACGGAGGCACGAAGACACAAAGTAGCCCAATGTAAAGGCGAAGAACTATAAACAATAAACGACAAACTATAAACTTTGCTCAAATTTCTTTTGCCTGGAAAGCCACTCCATACATCTTCATCTGCTTCAGCATCGACAACAAGCCATTTGACCGCGTGAGTGATAAATGGCTTTTTAAACCAATCTCATCTATAAAATAAATATCAGCATCGGCGATTGCTTTAGGCGATTGTCCCGACAATACCCGTACCATCATACTCACTAAACCTTTTGTGATCAATGCGTCACTGTCGGCGGTAAAAAAGATTTTATCGTCTTGATGTTCCGCGTGAAGCCATACCCTGGATTGGCATCCTTTGATCAGGTTTTCTTCTTTTTTATATTGCTCGTCTATTAAAGGCAGGTCCTTACCCAACTGGATGATGTACTCATACTTCTCCGTCCAATCCGTAAAAAAACTGAATTCTTCGATAATCTCGTCTTGTTTTTCGTTGATTGTCATGATGCAAAGTTCCGCAACTTTCGGGATTATTCTGCTATTCCAGCATTTTCTTTGCTTTTTCAATTCCCATGATCAGGGCATCTACTTCAGCTTTTGTATTGTAAAAGGCGAAAGAGGCGCGAACGGTGCCAGGAATATGGAAGATATCCATGAGAGGTTGAGTGCAGTGGTGACCAGTTCTTACAGCGATAGATTGTTTATCCAGTATTTCTCCGAGGTCGAACGGATGAATATTGCCCACTAAAAAAGAAATGGCTCCGGCACGATGATCTGCGTCACCAATAAAACGTAAGGATGGTATGGCGGAAAGCTTATCATATGCATAGGCAATGAGTTCTTCCTCCGCCTGCTGTATGTTAGCTACACCAATCTGTTGTATATAGTCAACCGCAGCACCTAACGCAATAGCACCTGAAATATCGGGTGTGCCAGCTTCAAACTTAAAAGGAAGTTCGTTATAGGTAGTTTTAGCAAAAGTTACATTCTTTATCATGTCTCCGCCACCTTCATAAGGAGGCATTGCATTGAGCCATTTCTCTTTGCCATATAAAATACCGGTACCGGTAGGGCCATACATTTTATGTCCGGAGAAAGCGAGAAAGTCAACATCCAGTTCCTGTACGTCCAGTGGCATATGCTGTATAGCCTGCGCTCCATCAAGGAGTACAGGGATATTAAGCGCGTGGGCTTTTTTTATGATTTCAGCAACCGGGTTAACTGTGCCCAGGCTGTTCGATACATAAGTAACAGCAACAATTTTTACTTTTGGTGTGAGTAGTTGATCAAACTCCTCCATGCGCAGTTCCCCTTTTTCATTAATCGGGATCACTTTAAGCGTGGCTTTCTTTTCTTCGCATATCAGTTGCCAGGGAACAATATTGGAATGATGCTCCATCGCGGAGATCAGAACTTCATCACCTTCCTGTATAAACTTTTTGCCGAATGAGGATGCTACGAGGTTAATGCCGTTGGTGGTGCCTTTGGTGAATATTACTTCATGATCGGAGCGGGCATTAATATAGGTTGCTATTTTTTTCCGGGCTTCTTCGTACGCTTCGGTCGCCTGCTGACTTAACAAGTGAACACCCCTGTGAACATTGCTGTTATATATTGAATAATATTCTTCCAAAGAACGTAAAACGGGAGTGGGCTTTTGTGTTGTGGCAGCATTATCGAGGTATACTAAAGGGTTGCCATATATTTTTGTTTGAAGGATAGGAAAATCTTTCCTTACGGCTTCTATATCAAGAACAGGATTTGCTATGGCTTCTCCGTTAGTCATATGCCTCAGCCATTTTATGAGTGATCAGTTTTTCAATGTATTCCCGTACAGCAGGGATCTGAATTTTGTTTGTTACATCAAACGCAAAAGCATTCACCAGTAAGTTTCTTGCGGCTATTTCCCCGATACCTCTTGCCTGCAGGTAAAATAAGGCATCCTTGTTCAGGCTGCCTACCGTTGAACCGTGACTGCATTTTACATCATCCGCAAAGATTTCCAACTGGGGTTTGGAATCAATAATTGCCTTATTACTTAAGAGTATATTGTTGTTTTGCTGGAATGCATTCGTTTTTTGCGCATCCTGGTGTACATATATTTTGCCATTAAACACGGCTCTTGAGTTATCCATCAACACACCCTTGTATAATTCGTTGCTCATACAATTGGGGTATAAATGATTCACGAAGGTATGGTTGTCTGTCAACTGGTTTCCGCCAGTGAGGTATAAACCAAACAGGTGGCTTTCGGTATTGCTGCCGTTTAAATCGAGATGAAGATTGTTGCGCACCAAACCTGCTCCGGGTAAAGTATAGGTGTAGTTGTTGTATAAACTATCGCGGCTTTGAATAACCTGGGTAAAATTTACCAAATGCAGGTTAGCCGGTGCCGTTTGCAAATAGTATTGATCAACCTGTGCATTTTCTGCCACATAGCATTCCGTAACACTATTAATGAATACGGGTTTTCCACCCATCACAAAAAATGACTCTACCATTTCAACCTTGCTTCCTTTACCGGCAACGATTAAAATACGGGGCTGAATAAATACGGGTTCTTCCGCATTGTATACATGCGTGATGTGTATGGGCTTTTCTGAAATGGCATTTTTTCCAACTTCTATCACAATGCCGTTTTCAAACATGGCAGTATTCAAAGCTGCAAAAGGATGTTTTTGCAGCGGGATATGTTTTGAGAGGTAGGGGGCCAGGCTATCATCTTTTAACGCAGTGCGCAGCGGAACAATTTTTATTCCGGGAATCGACACATCCTCGTTGAGCATTCCATTCTTTAACACCACTTCGTAGGCATCAAAAGACGGAATATCGATTTGTTTCTTAATGCTGTGCAAAGACGCCGGGCGCGGAGAAAGATGGAAATCCTCTTTTAAAAAAGGGGCGATATTGGTAAAGCGCCAGTCCTCATCCCTGGTAGTGGGTAGTCCCCGGCTTGAAAATGCATCGAAGGCAGTTTGCCTTACATTCGTGAGCCATTCGTTTTCCTTGCCGTTTTCCCTTTCGTGGTATAAAGATATAAACTGGTCGTATAGTGATGTTGTAGTAATCATTGCGCGATATGCTTTATTCGTCAAACCGATTCAGAAGTAACGGGTTCCTTTATCCAGTCGTAACCTTTTTCTTCCAGTTCAAGCGCTAATTCTTTGGTACCTGATTTTACAATTCTGCCGTCGTATAATACATGCACAAAATCGGGAACAATATATTCTAATAAACGCTGGTAATGCGTTATAACAATGAAAGCATTATTGCTGGAGCGGAGTTTGTTTACCCCGTTAGATACGATTCTCAATGCGTCAATATCCAAACCTGAATCTGTTTCATCCAATATGGCCAGTTTGGGATTCAGCATCGCCAATTGAAAGATTTCATTTCTCTTTTTTTCACCGCCCGAAAAACCTTCGTTTAATGAACGGTTGGTGAGTTTGGCGTCAAACTCTACAAGTTTTTGTTTTTCCCTGGTTAAACGCAAAAATTCTTTGGCCTCCATCGGAGGTTCGTTGTGGTATGCCCTTATTTCGTTTAGCGCTGTGCGTAAGAAGTTAATATTTGAAACGCCGGGTATTTCAATGGGGTATTGAAACGCAAGGAATACACCTTCGCGGGCCCTGTCTTCGGGAGAAAGTTCGAGCAGGTCTTTGCCATCGAAGCTCACTTCACCGCCCGTAACTTCAAAATTTTGCCTGCCTGCCAACACAGAGGCGAGTGAACTCTTACCCGAGCCGTTCGGTCCCATTATTGCGTGTATTTCACCGGCATTTACCTGCAGGTTAATCCCTTTTAATATCTGCTTATCCTCAACTTTAGCCTGTAGATTTTTTATGCTTAACATGATGTATTGCTGGGTTTCTTATTTTGTTTAATAACTCCGCTGGGGAATTGAATTCGTTGAATATTTTATATGAATTGATTCGATCATTTCTTTTACGCGCTTACCCCTTACAACTCTTCACTTACCACGCTTTATCCTACGCTTCCTTCCAATGTAATGGATAAAAGTTTTTGGGCTTCCACCGCAAATTCCATCGGCAACTGGTTTAGCACTTCTTTTGCATAACCGTTCACAATGAGGGCAACTGCCTTTTCTGTATCTATACCCCTTTGGTTCAGGTAAAAGATCTGGTCCTCACCAATTTTGGAAGTTGTCGCTTCATGTTCAATAGTGGCGGATTTGTTTTTGGATTCGATATAGGGGAAGGTATGGGCACCGCAACGATCTCCGATCAGTAAGGAGTCGCATTGCGTAAAATTTCTTGCATTATCTGCCTTGCTGCCCACCTGCACCAGCCCGCGATAGCTGTTTTGTCCATGCCCGGCAGAAATCCCTTTCGATATAATGCGGCTCTTGGTTTCCT
>DASUFG010000314.1:0-4141 GCA_036274715.1 Agriterribacter sp. | reverse complement strand
ATGATTGGAAAGTGGATTTTGTAAAAATCACAGAAAATACATTAAAGGGTCCCCTCTTTTTAAAAAGTGTTAAGGCCGCTCATGCACGCGGTTATATTGTTTCCGGCCATGTGCCTATTGATTTAACGATTGAAGAGTTGGTGGATGCCGGGCTTTCAAGTGTAGAACATGCCAGCTATTTGTTAAGATTGGGCTGCAATGAGCAACAAATTGTTGCTGACCTAAAGGCGGGCAAGATCACCAGTGCCGAAGCTAATCACCTGTATCAAACTACGTTTGACCCACAAGTCGCAATGAAGAATTATGCCGTACTGGGAAAGAAGGGATTGTATGTAACGCCAACACTAATCGGTTCGAGGCAACTGGCGTATTTAAATGAAAATGACTATACTAAAGATAGTATGATGGTAAGTTACCTGACCAAAGCCTATGCGGAAAATTATACCTGGCGCATTGAACGGATGAAAAATGATACTCCTGAGCAAAGCGAAGAAAGAAAGAAAAGGACTCAGTTTACGGCAAGCCAGGTACCCCTTATGCAAAAGGCAGGCATTCCCATTTTGGCGGGGAGTGATGAAGCGGCACTCAATAGTTTTGTATATCCGGGCGAATCGCTGATCAGCGAGTTACAGCTTTTCCAGGACGCCGGCATGCAGCCTGTCCATATTTTACAGGCGGCTACAATAAATGGAGCAAAGTTCATGCGAAAATCAGCCACGATGGGTTCTGTTGATGAAGGTAAAATTGCAGATATGGTTATACTGGATGAAAATCCATTAGAAAACATTAATGCTACCCAACGCATTTATGGAGTTTTTACAAAAGGACAATATTTCGACCGCAATGCTTTGAATAAAATTTTGCAGCATGTAAAGGAAGCCAAAATTAAACTTGATACACAAAGAGAAATGGTCAGGTAAACCGGCTGATATGTGTTTGTGTTAAGGTGGGCAATCCATAGTTAAAAAGATAGCGACCTACCGCTCCCTTGTAACCTGTATTGGTACCTTAAAAATGGCGCCGGTTTATTTTCGAGGAAGCTTGCGAAACATCTTCGGCAAAGTTTCCGACACCGCCTCTTCAATAGTGCGTTTTTCCGACTCTCTGCGCTTGCTTTCGGCAACGCTTCTCCAGATCACTTTATTGGTTTTTGCATCTATCATGTCTATCACCATGGAGCCTTCGCGTAGTGTATCGATCATCAATTCACCGCTGTAGGTATAAGGCCGGTTGTTGCTGCTGAAGTAATATACATCTTGATTAAGACCGCTGCCCGATCTTATATAACTGGCTCCGGCGGCATCGGAATAAATAGGCGTATTCTCCTTATATACCTGTGCATTGTAAGCCACATGCTCCTGTCGGCCTGCCTCGTATTGTCTGCTTACCACCAAACGATAAGTGAAAAGGCAGTCGGGGTTAGTATTATCCAGTCGCAAGCCTTTCTTTTCCAACTGCTTTACCGCTTCCTCCGTCAAAATGGGTACCAGGGCTTTGCGATCAACCATTTTAGCATACAGCGTATCTGTTGTAGGTAAAAAAGCATAAGTCTTGTACGCGTCATATCCGCCATCAAGCATCTTTTCGGATGAGAACATTTGTGCGGGGTTACCACAACTACAAAGCAAAACGATGGCTACCAGCATCAAAGAAAACGTATTCTTCATGTTCAAAAAATTTAGCCTGCAATGTAGGAAGAAAACGCATCATAATATTTTCTGCGGTAGAATAGTGCTAACTTTAATGTGAAAAATTGGAGAAGGGCTCTTGAACAGCAATGCACCTGGCATCAATCAAAAAAAGTTCACCATCCCTACTCGCTGCAACGCAAAGCATTCCTGGTATTCATTTCATACGATGATGAATTTTTTGCGTATGTCAACCTAATATTGGCGTTCATCATGTAACTTTCATCATGGACTAACGATTCCACCCGGATCATAGAAATAGGAGTTTGCAACTGTTGAATAAGGTAGTCTATTTTATCTCCTCCCTTAAAAACACATCTTAAATACCCTGGTATGCAAAAGAAAACGGGACGCAGAAAATTTATTAATACCCTTTCCTTTGCTGGATTAGGGGTGGCAATTGGAGCACCGCAATACACATCGGCGTGCGATCCGGATCCAAAGCCTGCTCTTTTGGGTGGACCTAAAGCACACCCCGGCGATTTTCCGGGCTGGCCAATATTTGACGCCATTGAACAAGACGGTTTGGTGGGGGTATTAAAAAGTAAACAGTGGGGACGTTTGGGTGGGACTGTAATGCCGCGCTTCGAACAGGCATATGCAAAGCAGCTTGGTGCAGGATATTGTGTAGGAGTTTCAAGTGGCACCAGCGCACTTACTACCATGTTAGGAGCATTGGGTATTGGTCCGGGAGACGAAGTGATTATTCCTGTATACACTTTTATCGCAACATACAATGTGGTGGTGCTGAATTACGCATTACCGGTGTTTGTAGATACAGATATCGAAAGTTTCCAGGTTGACGCCAATAAAATTGAAGCGGCAATTACGGATCAAACAAAAGTTATCATGCCGGTACATATTGGTGGATCGCCCGCTGACCTCGATAAAATTATGGAGATAGGTAACCGGAAAAATATTCCCGTAATAGAAGATGCCTGCCAGGCGCATTTGGCTGAGTGGCGTGGCAAAAAAGTAGGCAACTACGGACTGGCGGGCGGGTTCAGTTTTCAATCGTCAAAAAACCTAAACTGCGGTGAGGGAGGTGCCATTATTACGAATGACAAACAATTTGCCACAACCTGCTATACCTTTCACAACCAGGGCCAGAGCGGGAACAGCGCAGCATTCAACACAGGTGCAGGCACACGCGGTACTAACCTCCGGCTTACCGAATTCCAGGGAAGCCTGTTGCTTTCACAAATGAAAAGATTGGAAGCCCAATCCCGGCGCCGCACCGAAAATGCAGATTACCTTACTCAATTATTACAAGAAATCCCGGGCATTGTGCCGGCAAAATTATATACGGGTACCACCCAAAGCGCCTATCATTTGTATATGTTCCGCTACCAGAAAGATTATTTTGCCGGGTTAGATCGTACTGTATTTTTAAAAGCATTAAGTGCCGAAGGGATTCCCTGTTCACCGGGCTATGGCGCCATGAACAAAAGTGCTTATGTTACAGGGTTGGCGCAAAATACACATTATCTGAAAATATATGGAGAACAAACCATGCGGGAATGGTTGGCGCGGAACGAATGTCCACAGAACGACCTGTTGACTAACGACCAGGCCATTTGGTTTTATCAAACGATGTTGCTGGGCAGTAAAACAGATATGGAGCAAATAGCGGCTGCCATCCGAAAAATTCAGAAACACGCAGCTGCGTTATCATCTCGCTAAAAAGGAGTGAGCAGTCATTCCATTAAAAACCGGTAAATCTAAAATCAACCTTCATGCAAAAAATATTTCAATGTTTTATTCTTGTGCCATTCCTCCTGGTAAATAGCTTCTTGCTTGCGGGCGACATGAAAGTGGGAATAGGACGTATGGCAATTACGCCGCAAGGCGATGCCTGGTTAAATGGATATGCGAACCCGGCCCGGCTGCACCCTGCGTCTGGAGTGGCGCATGACCTATGGGCCAAAGCCATTGTGTTTGAAGAATCGCCAGCCAGCAGGGTGGTTATTGTGACCACCGACGTATTGGGATTATCGCGTGAAATATCAGAAGATATTGCCCAAAAACTGAAAACGAAGTATGGAATAACCCGAGCGCAAATCCTGTTAAATTCATCGCATACACATTCTGGTCCTATGATATGGCCTGCCGCCGGCATGTTTGATTACAAACCGGATGATATGCGAACGGTATATGAATATACCCGGCAACTTGTAGACAATATTATAGCGGCGGTCGACATGGCCATGGCCGACCTTGCTCCTATGAAAGTAAGCAGCGGGCATGGCATAGCTCAATTTGGCATCAATCGCCGTGATCCCAAATTAACGGTCCGGCCAGTTGACCATGATGTACCTGTGCTTAAAATTACGAATCCGGATGGCAGGTTAAAAGCCGTGCTTTTTGGGTATGCCTGCCACAATACTACACTTCCGGGTGAGTATACCGAAGTGAATGGTGACTATGCGGGTTATGCGCAGATTGAATTGGAG
>DASUFG010000313.1:0-8468 GCA_036274715.1 Agriterribacter sp. | reverse complement strand
TGCAGCAGGCGCCCTGTTGCCAGGTGCATTTCCTTGTCTTCTTTCTTTCGCTAATCTTTTCTGCTCATCAAAATAGGCATTCTTCTCCGCCCTTATCTTCTTCTTTTCCTGGCGAATCCTTTCTTTTTTCTTTGCGCCGCTCTCTGGTTTATTGATGAATTTATCAAATGCTTTTCTGCTCATAATGTAAGTTAGATTTTTCAGTGTCATTCACGAAATATTCATTACCACAACACATGAGATGTATATCTTTCAAAAATTCCATCTTTTGTGATAATTACAAGGTTTTCTGTTATCGCCTGCGAAATAATAAGTCTGTCAAATGGATATCTATGATGCATCGGTAATATTAACAATTGCTGCAAATGCCTGAACTGAACAGGAAGGATCTGAACATCGTTATTTTTTAATATTTCCGGAATGTTTTCGAAAGGACGTGTCATTTCCAGTTTATCTAAAGAAAGCTTTATTGCGATTTCCCAGAGGGAAGCGATACTCACAAAACATCTGTTTGTATTGTTCTCAATTTCGTCTTTTGCTTTTTTACTGATGCTGGGTAGGCCTTCCGCAAACCAAAGAAAGGAGTGGGTATCTAATAACAGGTCCATTATCTATATGCTTTAAAATCTTCCAGTGGGTCGTCAAAGCCTTCTTTTATGATGAATGTTCCTTTTGCAAACCCGGCTTTTCTTGTTTTAGATTTATTAGTTTCATTTTCCACTTTCAGTTGCAGGAATTCAACAAAGTCTTCGACCTCCTTCTGAAGCCCTTTTGGAAGAGATTCGATCTTTTTCAACAAATCGTCTTTCATCTCATTGTTTTACTAAATGTAACAAAAAAATCAATGATTGTCTTTATTCGCTAACTGCCCACAGGCAGCATCAATATCCTTTCCCCGGCTTCTTCTCAACCTTGCATTCACCCGGTTTTTTTCGAGGTATTGCATAAAGTTTTCCGTAGTAGCTTCATCCGGTTTTGCAAATGAAGCCAGTTCAATAGGGTTGTATTCGATAATGTTTACCAGATCGGCCGGAACCTGCCTGTATATTTTTACCAATTCATCGGCATCCTGCAAGGAATCATTAAAGTCTTTAAAAAGAATATACTCCAGCGTTATTTCGTTATGCGTTTTTTTATAGAAGTAATTCAGCGCGTCTATCAATGATTTAATGTCGTTACTGTCGTTGATAGGCATGATCTCGTGGCGCTTTTTATCGTTGGCCGCATGAAGCGAAAGCGCCAGTTTGAATTTTACCCCGTCATCTCCTAACTGTCGAATCATTTTGGCCACCCCGGCAGTGGAAACCGTTATCCGCCGCGGACTCATACCAAGTCCATCCGGGGATGATATCCGTTCTATAGCCTTTAATACATTCTTGTAATTGAGCAGGGGCTCACCCATGCCCATGAATACAATATTGCTGAGTTTTTTATTAAAGGTTTTTTCAGCCTGTTCATTAATGAATACTACTTCGTCGTAAATCTCGTCGTAATGCAGGTTTCGTTTTCTATCCATGTATCCGGTAGCGCAGAATTTACAACTCAGGCTACAGCCAATTTGAGATGAAACACAGGCGGTTTGTCTGGATTCGGTTGGTATTAATACCCCCTCTACCATATGTCCATCAACGGTTCGGAAACGGCTTTTTACCGTTCCGTCTGCCGAGTATTGCGAGGTGTTTACCACTAAAGCCGGTAGGTCGAAGGCTTCGGCAAGCGTATTTCGCAGTTCCTTGCTCAGGTTGGTCATGTCCTCGAACCTATGGGCATGTTTTTGCCAGATCCATTCATATACCTGTTTGGCCCTGAACTTTTTATCTCCTGTTTTTTCAAAATATTCCTGGAGCTCCTCCAGAGTTAAATGACGAATATTTTGCTTCTTTGCCGGCTGCATAGCTGCAAAGATATACAAAGCGTTTACCGTTAAGAAATTTGTGCGATTGTGAGAAGAGCGGTTGAAGTTTTATTTGATTACCTGTTGTGCATTCAGGACAGGGACTTCCTTCTTTTATGCGGGCTGGGCTATACGCTGCACATCTTCTTTCCGATGTTGGTAAACAAACCATGTGGTAACCAAAGTGGAAATCACAAACCCAATTAGCATTATTGAATTGATGTGGGAAATGTAACGGCTTGCCCCAAACCAATCGCCCTGCTGGTATATAATGCCAGCGCCCAATAAATTTTTTATGAGCTCCCATATTATCGCAGAGCGGTTCCTGTCGGCAAGATCGGTGAATGCATATACCTGCAGAAAAAGAAATCCGCCATAGATGAAGATACCCGGGGAACCGATTTCAGCGATATGCGCAAAAAAATACGATAGCAGCACCAGTAAAGAGATTAGCTGTACCCAGCTCCACCATTGCAATGCTGCTGATGCCGGAGGATTGTATTTTTCAAAATGATATACATCTTCGATTTTGTATACCGGGTATTCATCTTCCACATCTGCAGGGCGCCAACCGGTGGGCATCAACCATATCCGTAATTTATCTTTCCAGCTTTTGGTATGCCAGGCATCTTTTATTAAGAGCCACATGTGCTGGAAATTAATTTTGATCGGATTCCAGGTTTGGGCAGGCCTGGTTATACCATATACGGGTTGCACGTTTTCCAATTCCTGTTGGTAAGTGCCAAACCATTTATCCCAGAAAATAAAAATCTGTCCATAATTCTTGTCGAGATATTCCTTGTTAATAGCATGGTGCACCCGGTGATGCGAAGGCGTGACAATAATTTTTTCGAGAAAACCCATTTTGCCGATATGCTGCGTGTGGTACCAGAATTGCGCAAATAAATGCAATGGAGCCACCACTGCAATTACCGTGGCGGGAACACCCAGGAGGGCTGCGGGCAAAAGAAAAATAATAAAGATGCGTACAATACCCGATATGCTCTGTCGCAGTGCGCATGCTAAATTAAATTCTTCGCTGCTGTGGTGAATGATGTGATTGTTCCAGAAAAAATTATATTCATGGGCAATGCGATGCGTCCAGTAGCCGGCAAAATCCAAAGCAAAAAAAGCGATGATATAGGTTAAGATGCTGTTTTTTACATGTACTAGCGCCAGGTTGTCGTACATCCAGCCATAGGAAATTACCGCTATGCTTAAGCCCAAAACATCTTTCGTAACGTTGGTAACGCCGCTGCTCAGGCTGCTGATCATATCCATATTGCGAACGGTATCCTTTCCTTTTTTCCAGCCATACCATTTCTCAAATAACACCAGCACCAAAAACACAGGCATGGCAATCAGCAATATTTTTCCATACGTTTCCATGTGTATAGCGTATCGGTGTACCGATGTTGGTGTTAATTTTATTCCTTATTTATTACTTCCTGAATTTCGTCGTACAGTCCAGGAATTTTGTTTTAAAATACATCCCAAACAATTGAGTAGTTCACCCCGATGTAGTCATGAATAAGACGGTCTCTCATTCCTGCCATATTTTTCCACTGAATTGAGCTCCATTTAACTTTGAAGTCAGCGGGGATTTTTTTCGAGGCCTCATCGATAATTTCCAAACTTCTTACAACAGCCCGTTTCAAAGTCTCATCGTCCAGGAAATCATCTTTTGATAAATCTTTATTCACAGAAATCAGATAGGCACATTCATCGGCGATATGTTTTAAGAATTCAATTGGTTCCTTAAGCATAAATTACGTCATTTAAGATTTTCGGACCAATGTGTTTGCTCAAACCATTTTTAGTTACAATTTCAATTTTTTCATTCTTAAAAATATGCTCGAACATATCGTATACGGCCATGTAGTTGTCGAAGTTTTCATTTTCGGGATCAAAGTCAATTAGCAAATCAATGTCACTCTTAGTTGATTGCTCGTTGCGTAAATATGAACCAAACAGTCCAATATTGGATACTCCATATTTTGCCAGCTCGGGCTTGTGATCTTTTATAATAGCTAGTATATCTTCTTTCGTTGTCATTTTCAAAAATATGGTCAAAAGTAAGTTTCTTTACGGATTTTGATTGTCGGTAAAAAATGACCACCAAGACTATTAAAAATATAACGCGCTACTATTTACATATTTCTCCTGTACTGTCCACCTACCTCAAACAGCGCATGAGTAATCTGTCCCAGGCTACAGTACTTAACCGTATCCATCAGCACTGCAAATAAATTTTCGTTGTTGCCCGCCGCTTTTTTAAGGGTATTCAATTTTTCAGCACAAATGGTTTCATTCCGCTTCTGAAAACCTTTCAAGTTTTCGATCTGCTGTTCCTTTTCTTCAGTGCTGCTGCGGATGACTTCGTTTGGAATAATGGTAGGACTGCCTTTTTTGTTCAAAAAAGTATTTACACCCACTACGGGTAATTCACCGGAATGCTTAAGACCTTCATAATGCAGGCTTTCCTCCTGGATCTTATTGCGTTGGTACATTCGTTCCATAGCGCCCAATACGCCACCCCTGTCCGAGATGCGATCAAATTCCGCCAGCACTGCTTCTTCCACCAGGTCGGTTAATGCTTCAAGGGCGAAACTGCCTTGTATAAAGTTTTCAGTTTTAGCCGAGCCGAGTTCGCGATTAATGATCAATTGTATGGCCATCGCCCTTCGTACACTTTCCTCCGTGGGCGTGGTAATGGCTTCATCGTAGGCATTGGTGTGAAGCGAGTTGCAATTATCATAAATGGCATATACGGCCTGTAGCGTGGTACGGATATCATTAAAGTCAATTTCCTGTGCATGCAAACTGCGGCCACTGGTTTGAATATGGTATTTTAATTTCTGCGACCGTTCATTGCCCTTGTATACATACTTCATTGCCTTGGCCCATATTCTTCTGGCCACCCTGCCAATTACACTATATTCAGGATCCATACCATTGCTGAAGAAAAAGGAAAGGTTGGGGGCAAAGTCATCAATATGCATGCCGCGACTGAGATAGTATTCTACATAGGTAAACCCATTGGCAAGCGTAAAAGCCAGTTGGGTTAGGGGATTAGCACCCGCTTCGGCAATATGGTACCCGCTGATGCTGACGCTGTAAAAGTTGCGTACTTTATTATCAATGAAATATTCCTGTACATCTCCCATCAGTTTCAATGCAAATTCCGTAGAAAAAATGCAGGTGTTCTGCGCCTGGTCTTCTTTTAATATATCTGCCTGTACGGTACCTCTTACCCTTTGCAGGGTTTCTGCTTTAATTTTCTCATATACATCAACCGGTAACACTTCATCGCCGCTTAATCCTAATAGTTGTAATCCTAAACCATTATTGCCTTCGGGTAGCCTTTCGGGCGAGGAAGGGTTATAATAGGAAGGTGTTGGCAGATGTTTGTATTTTTTTTCTTTTACCTGCGCTACTTCCGCCCATACATTGTTTTCCGAAATCCATTTTTCGCATTGCTGATCAATGGCTGCATTCATAAAAAAGGCAAGGATAACGGGCGCCGGCCCGTTAATGGTCATACTAACAGATGTAGAGGGGTCACATAAGTCAAAACCGCTGTACAATTTCTTCGCATCATCTATTGTGGCAATACTAACACCCGCATTGCCAATTTTTCCGTAAATGTCCGGCCGATGGGCAGGGTCTTCACCGTATAATGTAACGCTGTCAAATGCCGTAGATAATCTTTTAGCAGGCTGACCCGCAGAAACATAATGAAAGCGTTTGTTGGTGCGCTCGGGTCCGCCTTCTCCGGCAAACATCCTGGTGGGGTCTTCACCCTGCCGTTTCAGTTCAAACACGCCGGCTGTGTATGGAAATTTGCCGGGAATATTTTCCTGCAACTGCCATTTTACAATATCGCCCCAGTCTTTATATGCAGGTAATACCACTTTAGGAATGTTTGTGCCGCTTAACGATTCGGCGCTCATTTTCTGCCTGATCACTTTATCGCGCACGGTATATTCAAAAACATCGGCTTCGTATTTGTGTTGCAAATGCTTCCAATCGTCCATCAGCTTTTTTACTTCCGGGCTTAACTTTTTTTGAAGCTCATCGTATTTGTTTTGCAATGTTAATTCCATCATGTAATTGTTTTCGCTGTCCTTTTTCTTCGTTTATTCAACGGTGTTTTCTTTTTCCGTTTTTAGTAGCTGCATTGCTCCGGTTACTTGATATAGCTGGCTGGCTATAATACTTTGTTCATTTGCCCACCTGTTGTATTCACGTATACTATCGCTGATTTCGCTGAGATAGCGTACACGCCGCGGCGGAATCACAATCGCATCCTGCCTTCCCCTTTTGTTTTCAGAAAAGCCGGTGGCTGCATTGTTCCATGATATACCCGTTTTTTCTTTAATTTTTTCAATCAATAATGCGAAGAAATGGTTGACCCTGGTATCATTAAAGGTGTTGGCACAAATGCCTATCACGGGCAATGCTTTGTTGGAAGCCCCAAATAGCTGGTGATTACGTTTGTATTGTTTTCTCACATCGTTTAACGCATCTTCCGCTCCGGCTTTATCAAACTTGTTGATGGCAATAATGTCTGCATAGTCCAGCATATTGATTTTTTCCAGTTGTGAGGCCGCCCCGTATTCAGGAGTCATTATATATACGCTAACATCGCAATAATCTACAATACTCATATCGCTTTGCCCGGTACCGGCTGTTTCCAGTATAATGCAATCATATCCCGCGGTTTTGCAAATGGCAATGGCCTGGTTTGCTACCTTGCTGATGGCAGTATTGTCTTCTCTTGTGGCTAATGAGCGCATGTATACACGGGGTCCTGAGATCGCATTCATGCGTATGCGGTCTCCCAATAAAGCGCCGCCTGTTTTCTTCTTGCTCGGATCAACCGAAATAACCGCAATGGTTTTACCGGGAAAGGAACTCAAATAGCGGCGAACAATTTCATCTGTTACTGAAGACTTGCCGGCACCACCTGTACCCGTAATACCGATAACCGGGGCTACAGCTTTATTTTCAGTTTTGGTGATTGAAGATAGAATTGTGCTGAAATTAAGATTCTGTTCAGCAAATGTGATGGCACGGGCAATTTTTCTAATGTCGTTTATTTCCCCCAGTGGCAATGGAGCAGTCCATTGAGCCGGGGCTTTCCAGAACCGGGTTTTATCTTCATTATCATTACCTGGTATGCATTTGGCAATTACATCGGCTACCATGCCTTCTAAGCCCATTGTTCTGCCATCATCAGGGCTGTATATTCTTGTAATACCATATTGATGCAACTGCTCTGCCTCTTTTGGCAGAATGGTACCACCACCGCCACCGAAAATCTTAATATGGCCGCACCCGCTTTTATCGAGCAGGTCTTTGATGTACTTAAAAAACTCCATGTGCCCACCCTGGTAACTGGTAATGGCAATGCCGTGCGCATCTTCTTCAATGGCGCATTCCACTATTTCGTGGGCTGAACGATCGTGTCCCAAATGAATAACTTCAGCGCCCTTACTCTGTAATATGCGCCGCATAATATTGATTGCCGCATCGTGCCCGTCAAATAAACTTGCTGCTGTTACAATACGTACGGTAGTGGACTGTTGAGTGTTCATATTGACCCAAATTACGAATCGTAAATTTAACTCAAAAACTAATGCCTGTTAGCTTTCAGTCGTTTTCGGTAAATTTGGTTTGGCCTACAACAAAAATGAGAGTAGTTTAGTCGCCCCAAAAACAGATGATATGAAATTAATTCGCTTTGGAAAAGCCGGAACAGAAAAGCCGGGTATTGAACTGGCAAATGGAAAACGTATCGATGTCTCCGGTTTTGGAGAAGATTACACAGAAGATTTTTTTGGAACGGATGGTATTAGCAGATTGAAAACCTGGGTGGCAGCAAACGAAAGTACATGCCCTGTGGTGAGCAATGAAGAAAGGCTGGGCCCGCCTGTGAAACGCCCTTCCAAATTAATTTGTATCGGCCTCAATTACTCCGACCATGCGGCAGAAAGCAATATGCAACTACCGGCCGAACCCGTTGTGTTTTTTAAAGCTACGTCTGCCATTATAGGTCCTGATGATGATGTAATTATTCCGAGAAACAGCGCTAAAACCGACTGGGAAGTCGAACTTGCGGTAGTGATTGGCAAAAAAGCTTCTTATATCGAAGAAAAAGACGCCCTGGATTACGTGGCAGGCTATATGCTGCATAACGATTACAGTGAAAGGGCTTTTCAATTGGAAAGAAGCGGGCAATGGGTAAAAGGGAAAAGCTGTGATACGTTTGCGCCAATAGGGCCCTATCTTGCCACGCCGGATGAAATCAGCGATATTGATAACCTTCGTTTATGGCTTACCGTCAATGGTAAAACCATGCAGGAAGGCAATAGCAAAAACCTCATATTCAAAATTCCTTTTATCATCGCCTATCTTAGTGAATTTATGACCCTGCTCCCGGGCGATATAATTAGCACGGGAACTCCTGCCGGTGTGGGTTTAGGGCAAAAGCCTTCACCCATATACCTGAAAGCGGGGGATGTGGTGGAACTCGGAATAGACGGGCTGGGACAGTCGAAGCAGACCATGG
>DASUFG010000312.1:0-3995 GCA_036274715.1 Agriterribacter sp. | reverse complement strand
AAATCCTTCACGTCCCGGCGCTGCCTATGGGTACGTTGATATGGGTGGATGGGTAGGTGGACAGGCTGAATATGTAATGGTGCCGTATGCGGATTTTAACCTGCTCAAATTTCCCGATAAAGACCAGGCGATGGCAAAAATCAAAGATCTCACTTTATTATCTGATATCTTTCCAACAGGATTTCATGGCGCCGTAACGGCCGGTGTTGGTCCTGGCTCTTTCGTATATGTGGCAGGAGCTGGTCCTGTGGGATTGGCCTGCGCTGCTTCCTGCCACCTGCTGGGCGCTGCCGTAGTAATTGTTGGCGATATGATCCAGGAACGTTTAGACCAGGCCAGGAGCTTTGGCTGTGAAACTATTGACCTTCGGGAGAAAACACCTTTACCGGATGCGATTGCTGCTATCATCGGCATTCCGGAAGTAGACAGCTTTGTAGATTGCGTTGGTTTTGAAGCAAGAGGGCATGGTGCAGACGCCGGCACGGAACTTCCTGCCACAGTACTCAATACTGCTATGGCGCTTACCCGTGCAGGTGGGGCAATAGGTATTCCGGGTTTGTATGTAACAGGTGACCCTGGCGCTAAAGACGATGCCGCTAAAGAAGGCAGTTTACGCATCCGCATCGGCTTAGGATGGGCGAAGTCACATTCCTTTTATACCGGTCAGTGCCCGGTAATGAAATACCATCGGGCATTGATGAATGCAATCCTGTTCGATAAAATCCAGATTGCGAAAGCAGTAAATGTAGAAGTGATCTCGTTAAAAGATGCGCCAAGGGGATACAAAGATTTTGACAAAGGTGCTGCTAAAAAATTTGTTATTGATCCGCATGGCATGATTGCGAATTAAACCAGGCAAGAAATAGTATGAAGAGGCTGTCTCAAAATAAAGAGATAGCCTCTTTAGCTTTTGTGACTTTTGAACATTTAAATGGTTTGGGGTAGCAGAATTTTTGTTTGAAGCAGCGCCTCCGGTTAGCCCTGTGTGTTGCCGGGATGTTGTGCATATTGCAAATCCATATCTTCTCCTTCAGTATAAAACAAAAAAAGCCGCACTAAAAGCGCGGCTCAATCATTTGAAAGCAAGTCAGAGGTTGAATGAATCAGGTTACGGTTTACTAAAGGTACTGACTGGTTTCGTTTTTTACAGGTCGGCCATTTTCACAGGCATGGATTAAGAATGGTTGTGTTTTTCATGGATTTCGGTTTTGGTTTTTCAAAGATGCTGGATTAAGGTTTTCACGGACTTGGGGTTGGCTCTTTCAAAGGATTCTGGTTACTGGCTTTTCATGAATGTTGGATGGGTTGTGATTCTTTCCAAAGGTTTTCGGCTTTCAGTGGATTCGGATTATTGTATCAGCGTTAACAGTACAAAGATGCAACCGGTATTGTGCATTTGAAACTTAAATCGATCAACAACAAAATAGTTTCGATTTTTGGGAGAATAGCTTCGATAAAGGATTGCACGTGATTGAAGGCAGGGTAGGCGTTTGTTAGCAGATGTTAACTGCGCTTATTGCATATACTGCCGTATCTCTTTGAATCAGCTTAGGCAAAAGGCTGTAACGCTGTTCCGTAACGGCAGGTTAAGTTCTTCATCCG
This sequence comes from Agriterribacter sp., assembly GCA_036274715.1. GTDB lineage: Bacteria > Bacteroidota > Bacteroidia > Chitinophagales > Chitinophagaceae > Agriterribacter. Next base: position 2,393 of record DASUFG010000312.1, on the reverse strand, counting down.
GAGCTTGTGGGTAGAAGATTGCAATAGGTTAATATACGGCTAATGGAAATAGTTTTTTGGAATTGATCAGATTCATCGATTTGAAGCCTGGTAGCAGGCAGCATTGGAGTGCTCATTTAATTTTTTTTACCGGGAATCATCTGATTCTACGATGCCGTATTGGTAACAGCAACGCTTGAATGTCGCTTACTTATTCATTAATTGCAGTCGTTTGACTGTGGTACAGGTCAACTCACCCACCTGTAAGCGCTGCAGACCTGCGCCGGACGGGTGTATTGGCACCAGGAAAAAACATCGGAAACCTATAAGGTCTGCGGGGTTATCATAACGTTCCAGCATTCCAGGCCTAAGTGTGTGCAAAATGCTAATTTCGTACCATGCATGTTTAACGCACCATGTCTTTTATTCCCAATAATTTCTCTTCAATACCTTCTGCGAGAGGCGAAGGAACGTTGTGGAGAAGTACGCTTGATCAACGTGTTGATCAATATTTTAAAATCCATAAAATGAACTTGCTTTATCCTAAAATTTATATATGAAAACTATTTTTTTTACCATTTTTTTTGTAGCGGGCATTTTGATGCAAGGCCGGACACAGCAACATAAAGAGTTGGCTACCAAAATTATTGCAGATAAAAAATTGGATACGGTGTACAAAAAAGCCACCACCTTATTAAGCGACGGCTTTAATGCAGGTGATGGCTATCCCCAGGTTTGGATCCGTGACTTTAATACGTTTATTGAAACTTCATGTAAAGTGTACAATCTCGACACCATTCGCACAAACCTGCTTACATTTCTCAAACTTCAACAACCCAATGGCGAGATTGTGGATGGGTATGTATTAAAAGGTCATGTCACCTGGGGAGACCCCAATATCTATACCTCGCCTAATGATATATCGCACGTAGGATTTAAGAACACCGTAGAAACAGACCAGGAAACTTCGCTGATACAGGCTATTGCCAAATACATCCGTGTTACCGGCGATAGCTCTATCCTGCAGGAAATGATTGCAGGAAAGACAGCGTTGCAGCGCCTGGAGATTTCCATCGACTATTTATTGAAAAACCGTTATTCGGATAAATATCAACTTTTAACAGGGGCCACCACGCAGGACTGGGGAGACGTGCAGATTGAGGGCGGAGCCGTGGTAGATATTGATACCAATACCCATTGGTCGATTGACATTTACGATAATGCCATGTTTGTGATTGCACTAAATGATATGGCTGGTTTTTATCCTGCAGGGAAAGACCGGGAAAAATGGCTACAGCTAAAAGGTGTTTCAGTTGCCAACACCAGGAAGTATCTCTGGGACGAAAAAAAACATAAATTTATCCCTCACCTGTTCCTGGATGCCTCTCCATTTCCATCAACTTTTGATGAAAATGAGATTTACTTTCATGGAGGAACTGCAATAGCCATAGAGGCAGGTATTTTGTCGAAAGACGAGATTAAACTTGCCAATGAAGATATGCTGCGCAATGTAAAATTATCCGGCGCTCCTTCCATTGGATTAACGCTATATCCACCTTACCCTACAGATATTTATAAAAACTCCACTGCATCAAAACCTTATATCTATCAAAATGGTGGCGACTGGGACTGGTTTGGTGCAAGGATGATACAGCAGTTGACACAGTATGGTTTTATACAGGAAGCATATGATGAATTACAACCTATGATTACCAGGGCCATTCATAACAATGGGTTTTATGAATGGTATAGCGTGGATAATAAACCTAACGGTTCTCCTGCCTTTAAAGGCTCAGCAGGGGCATTGGCAAAGGCCATAGACCAATTGAAAGAATGGGCAAAAAATGAAATGAAAAAATAGCATGATGTAGTTCATAAATATGAAACAACCCCGGCATGGGGCGTGGAGAAAATTGCGCAGTTTTATCCAATGGGGTACCTAAAAAGCAGTTCTTCGCTTTTTCGCAAAGCTCCTTTATTTTTTTCTGGCTTCAGCACCCGGTAATCCTTTTGGTTTTTTTCTTTCAGTGTTTGTTATTGCGGTCCGGTCCAAAAAATAAACATCACTTTACAGCAGTTACTATTTCTATTCCATTGCAGGGAGTCGCATTGTACCTGGTTGCAGTATCACATCATTTAACAGTATTCTTGCACGCATGGCACAAATTTGGCAATGGTTGAATATGCAAATATTTTTTAACCTGCTTATACCATATTTATGTTCAATGTTCAGCTATTCGAAGAAAAATCAATCGCCAGTTTGCAGCAGGCTGTGAATGATTGGCTACACTTAAAAAAAGATGTTGCGGTCATACACTCCGGGCTTCAATCAACACGTCACAACACGCATACCTTTTATGTTTTGTATACTACTGCCGAAGCCAAAATAGAAGAATTAAAAGAAATGGCAGCTG
>DASUFG010000311.1:0-5574 GCA_036274715.1 Agriterribacter sp. | reverse complement strand
GGATTTGCACCGCAAATTGCGATGGCATTATTTGGAGGTGCGGTTATTAAAGACAAGAAACTGGCCTTTGCGTTGCCAGTTTTGTCAATGTTCCTGTCTGATGTACTGTTTGAATTTTTGTACTATGCCGGCATTTCCACGATGCAAGGTTTTTACGAAGGGCAGCTTACCAACTATTTGTTATTTGCCCTGTTAACAACAGGCGGTTTCTTAATAAAGAAAATAAACCTGGCAAATATAGCAGTAGCTTCACTAGCCGCACCAACGGTGTACTTCCTGCTTTCCAATTTTATGGTATGGCTAAGTGGAACGGGAGGGTATCAACGTCCTCAAACTTTTGAAGGACTGATGGCTTGCTTTGCCGACGGACTGCCTTTTTATCAAAATTCCCTGATCGGAACTTTGTGCTTTTCAGCTATATTTTTTGGAGGATATTACCTTATCAAACAATATATGGTAAAACCTAAATTAGCCTGACACACTTCTTTCTAACACCGCGATGGCTAACCACAATATTACCGGCAAAGATGGAGAAGCCTTAGCCCGGTTATATTTATCCCAAAAAGGATTTGTTATCCTGCACACCAATTGGCGGCATTCGCATTACGAAATAGACATTATTGCAAGCGTAGGAGAAATTCTTCATTTTGTTGAAGTAAAAACCAGGCGCTCTTTACGGTATGGATATCCGGAAGAAAGTATCACCCCAAAAAAAATGCAACGCCTGATGAATGGCGCCGAAGCATTTCTTATTGAAAATCCGCAGTGGAAAAATATACAATACGATGTATTGTCCATCAACCTGGTTAAAAACAAACCACCCGAATATTTTTTTATTGAGGATGTTTACCTGTACTGACAAGTACCTTCATTTTTTCTACCATCTTATAAGTAGCCGGGCAATAAGCAAGATTTTGCTTGTGCACATGCATATAGTCCACCATCTTTCGCCGGGTTAGATGCGGAAATCCAGCGCAATCGGATGGGCGTACTTCATAAATGCTGCACATATTGGTTTTCAGGTCAAGAAACTGGCAGGGTTGCTGCTTGTTTACCCAATCCTTATCGTCTTTTTCGTAGAGTAACCACTTTTCCTTAAAATCCTTAGCGGTCATTTTGAGGTGAGCCGCTATACGCTTTATGTCTTTACGGTTATAGGTTGGGCTCATCGTTTTGCAGCAATTGGCGCAACTCAGGCAATCCACTTCCTGCCAAACTTCCTTGTCTGCCACAACAGTAAGTTTATCAAGATCAGGAGGTGGCTTTTTTTCAAGTTTGGTAAGAAACGATCGGAATCCCTTTTTATGGAACCTGACTTTTTGTTTGAAGGATCTCAGGTTAACTGCCTGCATAAATTATAACATTAGTAAACCCCGAAAATAAGCGTTAATTCAATGCGATTTTTAAGGCGGTATAAAATGTGCATATTTGCGATGCCTGCATACCTTTACTTTTGGATAATCGTTGCAGAATACATTACTAAACATTGTTGTATTACCTGGCATTGAAAAATTAAAAGCATGTGGGATGATGAGAAAATTGGCTTCAGGGCTTACCTGCAGCTGGAAAAATCATTGAGTTTGCATTCAATAGAAGCATATTTGCATGACATTGAAAAATTGACTCAATACCTGCAACTGCACAATCAACCCCGGATGCCGGCCGAAATTGAATTGAAGGACCTGCAGGAATTTGTAAAATGGATTGGCGGCTTAAATATGACCGCTTCTTCACAGGCAAGGATAATTTCAGGACTAAAAGCATTTTATAAATACTGCCTTCTTGAAAACATCACCAAAACAGACCCCACCGTTTTATTATCTTCCCCCAAATTAAAAAGAACGTTACCGGATACCCTGAGTTTCGAAGAAATCGAATCCATCATCGGACAGATCGATCTTAGCAAGCCCGAAGGCGTGAGAAATAAAGCCATACTGGAAACCATGTATAGCAGCGGACTCAGGGTAAGCGAACTGGTCAATCTTAAGCTATCAAACCTGTACCTTGATGTTGGCTTTATACGGGTTACCGGTAAAGGCGATAAGGAACGTTTGATACCGATAGGTGAAGCCGCCATCAAACATATTACGATATACAGGGAGCATATAAGGGTGCATATCGGGGTAAAAAAAGGGGAAGAAGATATATTGTTTCTAAACAGAAGGGGAAGCCGAATGACTAGGGTAATGATATTTGTTATTATAAAGGCGCTGGCTCAGCATGCAGGTATTACAAAAAACATCTCTCCGCATACCTTCCGGCATTCTTTTGCCACGCACCTGGTAGAAGGCGGCGCCGATCTACGTGCGGTACAGGAAATGCTTGGGCATGAGAGTATTACGACTACCGAAATTTATACTCACCTCGACAGGGACTACCTGCGCGATACCCTCCAGCGTTTTCATCCTGGCTTTACATCCTGAAGCCCTCTTCATAGATTTTTAACAAATTCCGTGGTAGCTGGATGTAACAAAAACGCAGGAACGACGTTTTAATGCTGCCATTTGAATAAACGAGATCTTTGAATATTATCGCAAATAATATTGACATCTGTTAAATGATTCTAAAATAAAGAACTAATTAGCTCTCTTTTTAGATGTTTTTTAAAAATGAACCTAAAAATGTTTTGTGTGAGTTCAAAATATCACTAATTTTGCACCACGATTAAAACCCTGATATCTTGCTTGCCCGCGACTACTTAGCTAGTCTCACCGTCTTTTCAAAGTTTTCTTCGGGAGTTAATTAAAAACTTTCATCAGGAGCGACAATTACATCACGAACGTATTGCCATTTTTTTTAAGGACAAAGATCGAAATGACCATTCATCATCATTTATGACCATACATAGTATTATGTATTGCATAGTAGTTGTTTAAAGCCATATCTTTGTATGGTAAACAACGATAAAAAACAAACAATTAAATAAGAATAATCATGACACGGAAGAGTAAAATGGATGTAAAGGCAGGAAACAATCCACAAGAAAACAACCCAATGTTCAAAAAAGCCATCAACAAAACTGCCTCTATGTTGCTGGTAGCAATCATGGGATTAAGCACAATGTCTTTTGTTCAGGACGAATCCTTTGCAGTTGGTAGTGATACCAACCAAAGCACAATCGCCAAAAGAAATATTGATGTAGCTAAAGAAGAAAAAACAGCACTCAATTGCTGCGTGACAAAGACAGCTAACCCCGGAGATGAATTAAAGAACGCTTTTTATATCAGCACTCCTGGAAAAAAGGCCATTTATAAGGCCGATAAAGAAACCATTGTTACGTTCATAAAAGAATCCAAATCAAGAAGGGTTTGGTCTATGGATATTAAAGCAGCCCGTGAAAAAGCAGATGCTGAAATGAACCGTAATTTTTTGCTGGGTAAGATGTATCCTTCAGTGGTAACCGCCGCAGTAGTTGATCAGCAAATAATCAGCAGCTTCTTAGATGATGCCGTATTACAATCTGCTGCTCTCACCAAAAAATACAGTGCAGAGGCAGATCAGGAAGTAGCCGATCAGTTCGTTTCCGCCAATCTTTCTGTGACTATGACAAGACCTTCGGTTCAATTGGTGGCAGATGCAGACGCAGCAATTGAAGCAGCTTTTGATAAAGCAAACCGGCCTTATATCAGCCTACCATCACAGATTGCAGTGCAAACAGCTGACCAGGAAATGCTACATCGTCACCAGGTTGAAAACACGTTGACTGCGTTAAAATAAAGAGTTGAATATTTAAAAATACTGTTAGTGTGGGTTTATGGCTTTGATTAGAAAGAACTGGTAGTTTTACCGGTTCTTTTTTTTACGATACCCTAACTAAAAAAGGATAGTCCTTCGCCAGAACTATCCTTAAAAAATTACTGCAAACCTGTAAGCCGGATTCTGTCGGGTGCTATCATTTATCTAGCCCGTTCATTGCTGAGCGGGTCAATCTGCTTACCCTTCCCGATATTCAAAAAGAAATTTCGCCGGGCCGGCAAAAAATCGGGATATACATAGCATTTCAGCACACAAGGTTTACCCAAAGTATATGTTGCCATATACAATCGTGAGCTCTTACCTCACATTTTCACCCTTATCCCAAATGAACAGGACGGTTATTTTCTGTGGCACTATCTGTTCCTGCTTCGATGAAACAAGACCCGGCTGTTAACCGGTATGTTGCCCTATGCTGTCCGGACTTTCCTTGACGTCCACCAAGGGCAAAACGCCACGATAGCACAGCTTGCAGCCCTGCAAAGATATCTTTTACCCACATAAAATTGAAGGAAAGAAATAGCGATGAAAGAAAGCTGATAATCACTATTAATTATTGTTCTTCTTGTTCTACATTTGCAATTGATTCAAATCTACCAGATTCTTATTAATGCCACATGGGAAAAGATCAATTTTTTAAAGAGGAAATAACAAAAGCGGCCGATTTTAAATTTGGCGCCGGGGTTGCCAATGTTTTTGATGACATGGTAAACCGGTCGGTACCTTATTATGGGGAAATGCAAAGGATGATCGCTGAACTGGCGGCCGACCATGCAAAAAAAGGCGGGAATGTGTACGACCTGGGTTGCTCAACGGGTACTACTTTAATTGGTATGAATACCATGGTAAGTAACGATGTGAAGTTTATTGGAATAGATGATTCAGCTGAAATGCTGAAAAAATGTAAAACGAAGTTGGAGGAAGCAGGCTTTACACGTGACTTTGAATTGGTTTGTGCAGACATTTCTAAAGAAATAAAAATAGAGAATGCTGATGTAGTGGTACTGTGCCTTACCCTGCAATTTGTTCGTCCCATGTACCGCGCTAGACTGCTTCAGCACATTTTTGATGGATTAAATAAGGGTGGAGCGCTTATACTGGTTGAAAAAATATTGGCTGAAGACAGTCATTTCAACCGCGACTTTATCAACTACTACTACAATTATAAAAGGCGCAACAACTACAGCGAGTTAGAAATTTCTCAAAAAAGAGAGGCGCTCGAAAATGTGCTCATTCCTTACAAACTCAGCGAAAACACCGGAATACTGCAGGATGCCGGCTTTGCTCATTGTGAGCTATTTTTTAAATGGTACAATTTCACCGGCCTAATCGCAATAAAGTGATCGCATCCATGTAAACCTTCCTCCATAACCAATATCTTATTCAACTTTTCAACTCTAAAACCAATGATTGCAATCGGAAACTTTTTTTTCAAGTACCGCAACTGGGTATTTATTCTTTTTTACGCGGCGCTTTTTATTCCATCGAGCCCCTTATTTTCGAAGGAACGGTTTGGCGAACACTATTACCTGTGGCCGATTTGCCTGGGGTTATTTATTACCATTTCGGGGCAATTAATACGCGGTGCTACTATCGGACTTGCATATATTGTACGCGGCGGCAGCCAGGGAAAGCCATATGCAGAAGGACTGGTAACCGACGGCATTTTTAATCATTGTCGTAACCCCTTGTATGTAGGAAATATTTTGATGTTGCTGGGTGTTGGCATACTGGCCAATTCACTGTTATATGTGGTGGTGGTAATTCCTATTTTTCTTTTTATTTATCAATCCATTGTTATTGCTGAAGAGCATTTTTTAC